>NZ_JANMUN010000234.1:0-1837 GCF_031391665.1 Ferruginibacter sp. | reverse complement strand
GTTACCGTAAATAGCCCTAAAAAGTATATTAAGCATTTCATTTTATAAATTTAAAAGTGAGTGATGTTGCAAATGTTATTAATCAATAGAAACGCCTGCACTTGCATAACCATTTACACTTGTAATTAAAGAAACACCTGCAGCAGTAGTAGAAAATACTAATAAAAATCTTGATTGTGCTGTTACAGGAATAGATAAACCATTTAAAATACCTGCACTGGTAGTACCTAAACTTAGAATACCTGTTAATGCAGGAGTAAGGGTAACTATAGCACCAGGTACCGGTGAAAAATTATTACTGCTGATACTGTTACTTTGATAAAGCTGTGCCCTAACGGTAACTGTTGTACCAACTAATGATAACGCAGCAGTGGTAGAAAAGAAAGCGCTTACAGATTTAATAGTACCATTTCTTGGAACAGTAAAACCAAAATTTATATTTATACCTGTACCGCCGGTTATATCAATAGAACCTGATGACAATGCAATGCCAGATAATGAATTACCAAAACCAACCATAGCACCGGTACCTGCCAAACCACCTGCAACAGTAGTTAATGTAACCGGTAAACTTGATGCATAAGGAATAATGGTTGATGTATTTACATTAGGAACATTAATAGGGTTAATACTGCGCCAGTTACCATTGCTGTAAATAAATTCCCCAGCCTGGCCGCTTGGTACTGTTATTGAATTTAAAATACTGCCAAAACCACCAACTGTATTATTAAATATAATCAGGCGCTGGCCTGCATTAGGTGCAGCCGGGGCCGATATACTTATTGAACCGGTAGCCGTACCAATTAATTGTACTAAAGAAGTGTTAGCAGGTACAGTTGCTGAGTTGGAGCTTACGGTAACTGCTGTTTCTCTGTTGGTAATAGCACCGTTTACATCTAATGTTGTACCGGGTGTGGTTGTGCCAATACCAACCTGTGCAATAGAGGTAAAAGATTTTACAATAAATAAGCAAAGAATAATTTTTTTCATTGTTTGGATTTTAATTTTTAAGATAGAATATGATAATTATTTAATTGCGAACGGAAGCTTGTAATACATATTGCATTTTTTTTTAAATGTAGTAGAACTTCTATAGTTGATGTAAATTTTAATACCTTATACAGCCATGAAACGACTTTTTTAATAAATCTCTTAAATCCAAAAAAATATGAGGCATACCATATAATTAATTGAATTTTCGCTATTATTTTACTTAGGCAGATGATTTATAATTGGCAGGTTACTATGTTTTATTTCCCTTTTAAAAAAAAGTATGCCAGCTGCATAAATAAATTTAATTTTATAGGGTGATAATTGCTTTTGCAAAACAAATTTTAAGTTTACTGCTGGTATTAATAAGTAACAGCCTGCTGGCACAGCAGTACACTGTTAACGGCAATGCAGCCCAACTTTCCTGTAATGAGTACAGGTTAACCCAGGCAATAAATACACAAAGTGGTTCAGTATGGAATAATATCAGGATCGACCTTACCCAGTCTTTCGATTTTAATTTTGATGTTTTTTTAGGCGCTTCTAACAGCCCCGGTGCCGATGGAATTGCATTTGTATTACAGCCCATAAGTACAAGTGTAGGTTCAACTGGTGGTGGCCTGGGTTACGAGGGCATTGCACCTGCGGTTGGTGTTACAATAGATACTTATTTTAATCCGGGTAATAATGACCCTGCATTCGATCATATAGCTATTCAGTTAAACGGCGATTTAAGCCATAACACTACCGACGCCACGAACGCTTTTTCCGAGCAAGACTCAAAAAACTCCTAGCGGTGCTGGCTAGGCAGCGTGGTCTAGCACCGACCAAATGTACGCCCAACTGC
>NZ_JANMUN010000175.1:0-2782 GCF_031391665.1 Ferruginibacter sp. | reverse complement strand
AGCCTGATGCTTAATTTTTTCTAAATCTGTACCTCCGCCAATAATTGCAAACTGCACATCATTTCTTACTGAGGTAATAAACTTTATTGATTCCAGTAAAAGATCCAACCCTTCCTGCTCTCCAATTACTCCAACATATCCTGCCAGAAATGTACGTCCTTTTTTATACTTTTCATTTCCGCTTCCCAATTTTAAACGGTCTAACTTTGGACCACTTCTTACTACCTGTACTTTTTCCGCAGACATTTTGCCCCTTCGAATAGCAATTTCTTTATACGATTCATTTGTGGCAATACTATAGTTAGCTGTTGCAAATGTTAGCCGCTCTGTAATCAGCAAAAATTTATAAAAAAAACCTTTCTTATTATATTTAGCAATGTATAATTCAGGATTAATATCGTGATGATCAAAAACATATTTAACACCAAATAATTTAAAGAAGAGTGCTACAATAAAAATTAAGTCTGGCGGGTTACAGCCATGTATTATATGAAATCTTTTTTTGAAAAATATTTTTAAGCTTAAAAAAAATTCCCAGAATAATGCTATCGAATACTCTAATAAATATCCTGAAGCTCCTTTTGCTTCTAAGGGCAAAGAGTGCCGGTATATTTCTATACCATTTATTGTTTCATAAGATTTTGTATAGCCCTTCATTTTAGGGCATATTATAGAAACCTTGGCTCCGTTCTCCATTAATGTATTGGCCTCCTGCCACACCCTTCTGTCGAAAGGAACTGGCAAATTCTCCACAATTATTAAAATGTGCTTTCCGCTAAACATACTTTTTACCAGTTAATTCCTGTATAATTATTTTTGTTTCTAATTGTTTCGGGTAGCCGCACCATATCTACAATCAATGCTTCATCGCCGGCTTTTTCTATTACATCTAAGTATTCCTGCTCCTTGTTATTAATTACAATTACATCTACATCTTTTATCAAATCTTCTGCATCTTTTACCATAAGTTTTGAAAGATGCGGTATATGATGATCGATATAAACTTTATTAGTACCCGTTAAATTTGACAGGTGTATATGCTTATCATAAATTTTAACGGAATACCCTTTACCCAATAAAGTTTCTACAACTGCAACTGCCGGTGAATTACGCAAATCGTCTGTACCAGCTTTAAAACTTAATCCAAGAAAACCAATGCGTTTTTTTTGCGTATGCTGAATAATATCAACAGCACGGGTTATTTGCAACTCATTTGATTTATTGATGCTGTCAATTACAGGAACACTTACATAAAGATCATGTGCCAGTGTTTGAAGGCCTTTTAAATCTTTGGGAAGGCATGACCCCCCGAATGCAAAGCCCGGTTTAAAATAATAGGGTGATATATTCAATTGCTTATCCTTGCAAAATATCTCCATTACTTTGTGAGAGTCTATGCCCATCTCCGAGCAAATATTTCCAATTTCGTTACCAAAAGAAATTTTAAGGGCGTGAAAAGTATTGTTTACATACTTCATAATTTCCGCAATTTTAAGATCGGTTATTATAACTTCGCCTGGTAACTGACGGTAAAGGCTGGCCACAGTTTCTGCTGCCTGGCTGTTATCTGATCCTATAAGTGTGAGTGGGGGATTGTAATAATCCTCTACTGCTGTTCCTTCTCTTAAGAACTCAGGATTATCCACTATTGCAAAATCAACATTTCTTTTTTTACCCGATGCTTCTTCTACAATTGTTGCAAATTTATCGCAGGTACCTGGCATTATAGTAGAGCGTATGGCTATGATGTGAAAATCCTTTTTTTCTTTTAAAGCTAACCCGGCAACCTCAGCTACTTTAAAAATATAATTAAGGTTTAAGTGACCTTTATCACTGCTGGGGGTACCCACAGCAACTATGGTAATATCGGTTTTAAGTATTGCTTCTTTTGAATCTGTAGTGGCTTCAATATTTCCCTTTGCCCTTTGTTCGGCAATAATAATATCAATATCTTTTTCAATAATAGTTGCTTTACCTGCATTTATCTGGTCAACTTTAACCTGGCTTACATCTACACCAATTACATGGTGGCCGTTTTTTGCCAGGCAACCAATACTTACGCAACCAACATAGCCTAATCCGAAAATACTTATGTTCATAATTTATTTATTGATATTATTGTTTCTAACTGGATATTCCCCGAAATTTCGAGGGAACATATTATAGTGTTACAGGGCTCTTTATGTAAAAAGGAATTTGAATACCATCCGATTATTTCTGGTTTTATTTGACCGTTTAATAAAACTGCTTTTAGTTTTGGGTCTGTTTGCAATTGTACACTCCTTCCATTTTTATTTACCAACTCAAAAGAATGTTCACTAACATTTTTTATGTCTATTGCAGGATGGAAATGAAAAGGCATTTCTATAAAGCAGCGGTCAATTCCATTTTTTACTTCAATGATGTCCGTAATATTAATCTTTAAAGATTCTTTATTAAAAATTATTTTTCTTGTATTTGTAACACCATATTTTTCGTAACCATTATGCTTTGCCTCAATGATATCCATGGTATCATTTGTTTGTGCATTAAGCACAACACATTTATAATGATTAAGCCATAGGGTTGAGCCGGCAAAATTTGCCTGGTTAAGTTTATTAACCCTGATGGTATTATGGGCCAGCGTACTAACAAAATAATTTCTCCATTCAGGAGCTGTGTGGTAAGTGTAAGTACCAGGATCCACAAAAACAGGCTGGCCATCAACATGCAATAAAAAAGACAGCGCATCGGCATGGCCGTGTGCAGCTATAGAAAGAAAACCCAATGCTGCTGCATCAAA
>NZ_JANMUN010000149.1:0-5142 GCF_031391665.1 Ferruginibacter sp. | reverse complement strand
CTCAGCTCTTATACCCTTTTCAAGTGCAAGGGTAACAAAAGTTCTTCTTGCTGTGTGAGTACTAACCATTTCAAATTTCTTTTTGTGAGTAACCACACGCTTTGCTCCATTGAATTGTTCTATTCTTATTAACTCATTTATTTTACACAGTTCTGCAATTTCTTTTAAAAACTGATTCGTTTTCTGATTTGTTATTCCTGTAGGCAACGGTTTTAAACTGAGTTTGGTTTTGTATCTACTTAGAATCGCTTTTGCAAAATCATTCAAAGGAATTCTAATTGAATCTCTTGTTTTTTCAGTTTTGATTTCAAGATAATTTCCCTTTATGTGAGTATTGTCAAGTTTATCTATATCTGAAAAACGCAAACCTGTAAAACAAGAAAAACAGAAAACATCTTTTATCGGCTTTAATCTTTTACAAAGATTATCTTTTTGATAGATAGTCATTAATTCACTTTCAGATAAATGTATTGTATCTGCTTCTTCGTTGAAGACTTTGAATTTTTTAAATGGATAATTTTGTGATGTGTATTCGTGGTCTATAGCATAATTTAAAAATACTTTTAAATTCTTTACATATTTTCCAACCGTATTATTAAGATTTTTTAAATCATTCAGCATATAATTCACGAAATTTTCATAGAAATTAAAGTCTATGCTTTCAAAAGTTATCGGATAATTTTTAGCATCAGAAAACTTTAATAATTTTTCTTTGGTACTTAAATAACCTTTAACTGTCCAGTTAGCTTTTGTAATTCTGGAATCTGAAATAAATTTATCATAAACATTAAAAAAGTCGTTGGTATTATTGAGCGTTCCAAACTTTAAAAAGAATTTTCGTTTAACGGTTTCTAAACTGTATTCCTTTTTATTAAAAACGCCTTCCCTTTCAATTTCTTTTAAAGTATTTTCAATATCGTCAAGTATACCATTAATTTCTGCATAGCCAGTATAATTCAGTTTTACTCTTTGGTCTTTCCAACTGGCTGCTATAGCTTTTAACTTAGTAAAATATCTGAATTTTTTTCCTTTTACCTGATAGGTTAAATAAATTGGAGATTCGCCTTTTTTATCGGCTGCTTTCAAACTAAAATTGATTCCTGACATGATTTTGTAATTTTTTTAGGTGTCCAAATAGGTGTCCAAAAAGACTTTTTTTATTTGAATTCTAAAACTAATTACAAACATTAGATTCGCCTAAGAATAAGGCCAGATAAAGCTTTCGAAGTAAATCTAAGTAAAGTAAAGTGCCACAGAATAAACTTAAAAAGTTCCTTTCGTGGGCACCAGAAGGCCGGAGTTAGTTCTCCGGCTTTTGTATTTTGTAGTTGCCGTAATATAAAAATAAGGCTATGCTTGCCAAAAAACATAAATTGGCTAATGTATTAGTTAATATACTTGTTAGTTTTAAAACAGCTAATTATTTTTTTAGCAATTTTTTTTACATTTTTTACTTTTATTAAGTCACTACCTACACCAACTCTGGCATTCCATACCTTTTTCATATTATTTTGTGTCATGCAAAGTTGAAAGTCGAATTCCTCAAGATAAGCAGCAGTTGATATATAATTGGTTGTCTTTATTAGCCCAGTTTGTATTAGTGGTGTATTTTTATACTGCATGTTTTGAACATTAAATGAAGGAGCGCTTTTTGGCAAGAACAGCAAAATTGCTTTGTAGCCTGCCTTATTTATAGAATCAAGTTGAACTTTCGCATCTTCAATATTTTGTCCGAGATATTTATACTTAGCTATAACATTCCTTTTATTAAGGCCTTGAATAGTAAATCTGCTAATGTTCTCTAAAAACAGTTCAGAGATAGATGAACCTACGCCTATAATCAGAATACTGTCTAATTTGCTATCGATGCTATCAACTTTTCTTTCATCAAATAAGCTTTGAGAAAAAGAATTTAGAGAGTAGAGTAATAAAATAATTAAAAAATTTATTTTCATAATATCACTGTTACTGAGCAGGGCTTAGGTTTGTAGATGTTTTAAATAGCATTAGCCGTGAACTACTGCCTAAATTTATAATTAAAAGTTGATCTCAAGATCAAAGATTGGCAATATTTGAATTATGTAATATAACCATTTACAAACGCAAATATATTTGTTAAATCCCCAGTAAAAAGTTGTACTCCGTCTACCAAAGCATTACAGCAAGGTGAAGCTCCAGCTTCACCTTTTTTTTATTCGCTTTTCATTTTTAAATACACGCCATTCGTCCAGCCAAAACCATCCTGGTTGGGATATTCTCCCCCACCGGCAGTAACGGTTGTATCCATTACGTTATACTTCTCCATCATTTTACCTGTTTCGGCAAAAACTTTTTCGCAATTGGAAAGCCAGTTATTTTTTAATGTTATTGCTAATTCCGTAAAGCCGTAATTCATTAATCCTTTATACGCCATCCATTGCAAAGGTGCCCAGCCGTTTGGTGCATCCCATTGCTGGCCGGTTTTATAAATAGTAGTTACTACACCTCCTGAATAAAGAAATTTTTCTTTTATTAATGTTGCAATTTTTTGTGCCTGTTCTGCCGTTGCTATTTTAAAAAATAAAGGAAATACTGTTGCCAAATTAAAATGCTCCTGCTGTTTATGTTCGATAAAGTTAAAATCAAAAAAACATCCTTGCTTTTCATTCCAGCAAAACTCCTGTATCGCCTTATATCGGTTTTCAACTTTTAATTGAAACTCTTTAATTTTTATTTCGTGCTGTTGCAGTTTGTACATTTTTAATAAGCTTTCCTCCATAAAAAATAATAAACAATTTAAATCAACCGGAATCAAATCAGTTGTCTGTATTGTTTTCATTTCTTTTTTATCGGCAAACCAACGGCTGCTAAAATCCCAGCCCGACTCTGCTGCGGCACGAATATGAAGATAAGTTTTTGAAGGAATGCCCGGTGATGTTTCAGCAATATGTTTATCTTCATCATAAGCTTCGGGCCTGGGCTCATCTTTACTGTCCCAGTAACGGTTCATTACCATGTTATCTGCTAACCTTACGGCACGGTTACAGCATTGCTGCTCACTATTTAATTGCTCCTCTCCCAACATCCAAAAATTATATTCTTTCTCAAATGCAGTTTGATATTTTGTAAAAACAGTTTCACCTTTTTCTTCACTTAGTAAATGTATCATCAATGCAAAAAAAGGTGGTTGAGAGCGGCCCAAATAATAAGTGCGGTTGCCATTGGGTATAAAACCAAATTGGTTGATGAGATATGCGAAATTATCCAGCATATTTTCAATAATAGCCGTTCGCTTACTTACCTGTAAACCTAACATAGTAAAATAACTGTCCCAGTAATAAATTTCTCTAAACCTTCCACCGGGAACAATGTACTGGTGCGGAAGCGGAATAAGTGTACCGCCACTTTCGCCGGGTGTTCTTTTTAATTCTTCCCACAAATCGTTTAAATGAATATCAATTGTTTTTTTTGCAGAAGAATAAGCAGAAATTTTTTCTTCAGGTAAAATAAAATTGTCGCCCACAAAATTTTTTAAATTAAATTCAGTGGTATTTCTTTTATCAGCATACTTTTTTAAAATTTCATCCGCAGCATATTTGGGTACACAATCCACAAAAAATTTACTGTCGGCAAAAATTCTTTTTGTCTGCACATCCTCATAAAGGGTACGAAGCGATTCAATAAAAAACAACTGTTGGTTTGGCATACAAAAAGGATTATACAGTTACAGCTGTTTCTTTTGATTTATTATGCAGTCTGTTAAAAATAAATAAACTGATAATTAAAATTGTAATGGGTACCAGGGTAAAATAAAATGCTGTTGTACCATCGTACAAATCAAAAATAAAACCTGTAATTAATGATCCGCAGCTGCCGCCAATGGCAGAAAAAACAATAATAAGGCCCGACATTAATGCATGTTTTGATTTGGGTAGCGAACTTAAAATAGCAGAATTAATGGAAGGATAAATGGGAGCAAGAAACAAACCTATCAGCGGAAAAATATAGGCTGCCAATGGTGCATCAAACCATCCCGTTGCTGCACTTACATTTACATTTTTTGCCAAAGGCATTGCTATTAATACCATAGCTGCAGCTAAAAGCAGGCAACTTATTAAAACATAAAACCAGGGAATTTTTTTTAACACCACGCCTGCTAAAAAACGGCCTAAAGCATAAGAGCCTGCCAGAATACTGCCCATCTGAATACTGAGTGCATTAGGGAGCTGCAATACTTTTTGATTAAATGTGGGTAAAAAATTTTGAATACTTTGTTCAATCAATACATAAAAAAATGCAGCGCAAAGAAAAACGACTATTATTGGTTTGGCCATTAAAGTGAACATTTCAAAAAAGTTAACTGACCCTTCTGTTTCATTTTTCTGCACACCTGATTCATCTAAATTTGAGGTTAACAGTAACAGGAAAGCTACAATAGAAATACCGCCAATTAAATAATATGATTTAAGCCAGGCGGTTGATTCAGGATGTGCATCATCAATAAAATAACTAAAAATAAAGTACAAAGCAAAGTTGCCTACCGTAAAAAAAGATTCTATAAAATTCATAAATCTTATATGCTCTTTGGAATCTTTTGTTATTATTCCGATAGTACTGTACACCGACATTTTAATTAATGCAAAGCTTGCCCCTACAATTACAAACAATAATTTTATTGCTAAAAAACTGGGTACATTAGGAATAATAAAACAAGTTGCTGATACAACACCCAAAGCAATAAGCATAGCTCTTTTATAACCTAACCTTACAATAAAAGATGCTACTAAAAAAGACATGATGGCAATACTGATATCTTTACAGGGATCAATCCATGATGCAGCTTTACTATTTACACCAAAATTATTTTGCACCTGGGTTATAGCAATACCCGAGCTGTTCAGCAATATGGCAAAAACAAAATAATTAAAGAACAGCGAAATTTTAATTTTCAAATTCGTCATACAGCAAGCTTGAGATAAATAATAAAAAAGGAGTTAACAAAAGGGAAGATAATAATAATTATTTGTTTTGTATCTACAACGATCCGCCCTGCAGTAAAACAGAATCAACGGTAACCTCCTGCATAAAAGTGCTGCCCGATAAACAATCCATCATTCTTTTATATGCCAGCTTGCCTAATTTATAGCCACTCGTTTCTATAAA
>NZ_JANMUN010000121.1:0-3921 GCF_031391665.1 Ferruginibacter sp. | reverse complement strand
TCGCCTTCAATTTTTAAAGAGCCGTTATTGTTAACGGTAATTTTTGTTGTTGCCATTTTATTTTTTTTCAAAAATAGGTACTAAATGAAAACTATTGGTAATTAAAATTATTTTGCATAATGTTGGTAGAGAAGATAAGGGTTGTGAAACGCTGGAACGATGCGTAACTTAGCAGCAAGCAATTTTACCTTATGCAATACTTTGTTGAAAAAAAATCAATTGTAAGAAAGATATGGGGCAAGAGCGACACCATACTTTTTATTTTTGCAGGTGCTGCTGCAGAATTTGCGCTTAATAAAGCAGTGGACTGGCTTTACTTTACCGGTAAATTACCTGCCGATCCGTTGGGCCGCCTGTTTTCTACAGTGAGGTATGCAAGAAAAATTGTTTTTTCATCAATGGAGGAAGCTAATAAAGCCATTGATACCATGCGGCAAATACATACTGCCGTGGAGCAAAACCGTGGTGCTGCCATACCCGACTGGGCTTACCGTGATGTGCTTTTCATGCTCATCCATTATTCCATTGCATCGTACGAGCTTTTAGAAAAAAAATTAAGCGATGAAGAGAAGGAAGAAGTGCATCATGTTTTTTACAGGGTGGGTGCAAGGATGGGCTTAAAAGATTTACCTCTTACTTATACCGCATGGCTGCCTGTTAGACAAGCACATTTAATAGAAGACCTGCAAAAGAGTACTTACACGGCAGATCTTTTTAAACAATATAAAAAGCACCTGGGTGCAATGCGTTTTAAAGTTTTGATAGAAGGGCAGAAATTAGTAGTGCCCGACAGCGTAAAAAAATTGTTGCAGTTTAGTGATTTTTCTTTGCTTACGCCTGTTGTGCCATTGTATAAAGTAAGCCGGCTGATGAAGATGGACTGGCTTTTAAAAAATATCCTTCTGCCTTCCGATTATAAAGATCAGATCAATGAACTGGATGTGGAGCCGGATTGAAACTGGTGTTGATTTTACTTAAAACATTCATTGCATTTAGCTTTGCTATGATATCCGCCATTGGGGTGTCTTTTTTCATCAACAATGTACTGTAAAGCTGCCGATTGTGGCGAAAGGAGAAATGCTTTTTTTAGTTACAATATTTTTGGATTATTCGTTGTTGGTCAATAAGACTCAACAACGGCTAGGAAGGGAGCGGAGATTGGTGTGGAAGAATACCAATTAAAGCAAACAGTTTTGTCATATAAGTTTATTCTTCGTGGGTTACAAGAAGCTAAATGCGAAGATTTATGCAGTGAGGCATCTTATTGTAATTTCTTAATAGCTGGATTTTGCAAAAGTGATTTCATTTGCTTAATAGCCATTTGATTTAGTTGTATTAATCTTTCGGCCTGGCTTAATTCATTATGTATTAATACAGCATTAATACTTTCCATATTGGAGAGTACCACCAATTGTTCAATAGAGGCTTCGTCCCTGATATTACCCGTAATGCCTGGGTTTTATGCCCGCCATTGCTGGGCAGTTTTACCAAAAAGAGCCACGTTTAGTAAATCCGCTTCGCTGGCATATACCAACGAAGTTTCTTTTTGCCCCACTAATTTGGGGATAATCATCTCTTTGATGGCATCCGTATGTATCCTGTAATTTACTTTGGCTAAAGTCCTTTGTAAATTCCATTCTAACTGCAAGCGGTTGTTTTCATCTGCTTTAAGCCGCTGATACTCTTTTACCATCAGTAGCTGAAACTTTGGGCTTATCCACATACCAAAATGAAAAGCAATGTCTTTATGTGCATAGGTGCCACCATATCGGCCTGCTTTTGCAGTAATGCCTGTGGTGCCAGTAGCTTCAAGCCATTGTTAAACAGATAAAACAAAGTTGTTGCTGCCGGCTGCATTTTTAATTGTACCGAATTCGGTATAATTAAAACCAGGGTTGTACAGCGCTTCCCATTCACCAAGATATTCAATAGTGCTCTTCAGGCTTAACCATTTAATAATTACAATTTCTTGTAACTGGCTTCTCGCCATATCAGTAAGAGAAATATAGTCATCTTCCTGTTGAACAATAACCGAAATTACTGTTCCCTCTATCGTTATCTTTTTATCTTTGGCCATTGCTGTTTTGTTATTTATAGCATGTCTATAATATTAAGTAGCGGCTGTTTACTTGTATAAAGTACCTGGGTATGAAGATAACAAAAATGAATTAGTTATATATTTTAATGACGGTAACTTCAATGTGTTTTATATTGAAGCGGAATACCAACAGCGGCGAAAGGGAAATCAATTTTTAAACGTTTAGGCAAATTTTCATCAAGCAACAGCCGCATAAAGTTGGTCTAAATTTTTTGTGTTCAATAATCTGTTAGCCCAATCTAATAGTGCAATCGCCTGTTGTTTACTTACAGTAGGAAAATCCTCTAAAAAATCATCTAAAGAAATACCAGCTTCAAGATGATCAAACAAAGATTCTACCGGAACACGGGTTCCTTTAAAAACAGTTTGTCCGCCTAATATTTCATTATCAATTGTTATAAGGTCTCTTATATCCATGGCATAAATTTATGAAAAATCTTCAATTGTAACCGTTTGAAATTTGCTTACAATAGAGGTAGTGAAAAAAAGATGCCATTGTGGTATGCAGCTGAGCAAATGCAGCGTTAGCATACAAACAATGTGAGAAACGAAAGTTGCAGTAAATTTAAATACACAGTTTTAATATGGTTGCTTTTATTTTAGGAGTGGGCTTCGGGCTGTGTTGTTGGTATACTTGGCACATTGCCAACGCTGCATAGAAATCAACGGTAAAAAGATTTTTACCCGCCAAAAAGTATAATCCATCATGGATAAAGCAAATATTTTTTCCTCATCACTTTATAGTTGCTTAAGCCTGGCTCCCAGCTTTCACGAATTTCTCTTTCAGATATACCATCAATAATCTGCTGTCTGAACAAACCAGAACCAGTTAATCTTTCAATAACACCCATTTCTCTGCTCAGGCTGGAGTTAAAAAATTTTTCTTTGTAAGGAGAAGCTTTATAAAGTTCCATCATCCATTGCAGGTTAATCTTTTTATTTTTTCTCAACAGCTCAACATCGTAATTACGCAGGTCAAGGCCATAACAAACCTCATTCATAAACAGCGGCGTTTCTGCCATGCCCTTAATACTTGTTGGCGTAAAATGGTATTCGTATTTCCCTTTCAGCTTCGGGCTGCCTATTACAGTAAAGGGAAAATAAGTACCACGGCCATGATTGAGATAAGTGCCTTCAAACAAACAGGTAGAAGGGTAGAGCAAAATAGATTGTGGCGTATTTAAATTAGGCGATGGATTTACCGGCAAAATATAGGGCATGTCGTGATTATAGTTAGCCACGTTAATAATTTTAAGTTTACATTTTACTTTATCAGTAAGCCATCCTTCGCCATTTGCCATTTGTGCAAACTCACCAACAGTTAACCCATGAGCTATCGGCAGCGGAAACATACCGATACCGGATCTGAATTTCATATCCAGTATAGGGCCATCAATAAAATATGCATTGGGATTAGGCCTGTCTAAAATGAGCAGCTCCTTACCGTTTTCGAAACAGGCTTCCATTAAACGGGATAAAGCATTAATGTTGGTATAAAAGCGGCAACCTACATCCTGCAAATCATAAATTACCAGGTCAACATTAGCAAGGTCTTTTTTGGTAGGTTTGTTTTTATTACCATACAACGAAATTACAGGTATGCCCGTTGCAATATCAGTTTCATCGGCAACTTCTGTGCCGGCACTTGCATTACCACGAAAACCATGTTCGGGCCCAAACACTTTTACTATATTAATGCCAAGGCTTTTCAAACTATCTACCAAATGCGTTTTATTAATGATGGTGGTTTGGTTGGCCAATATAGCTACTCTTTTTCCTTTTAGATAAGGCACATATTTACCTGTTTGCTCAGCACCTGTTTT
>NZ_JANMUN010000082.1:0-24835 GCF_031391665.1 Ferruginibacter sp. | reverse complement strand
CAAAAAGTTGTAAAAAGAATTTCAGCCTGACTGTAGGCACTATTTTCGAGAAATCCAAAATCCCCCTTTCAACATGGATGGCCGCTGTGTATGTTATAACTGCCCACAAAAAAGGTATAAGCAGTTTGCAGCTTGCAAGGGATTTGGGAGTTACCCAAAAGACTGCATGGTTTATGAATCACCGGATAAGGATTATAATGGGTGAGCCAGCCCCCGAACCTTTAGAGTGCATGGTGGAAGTTGATGAAACGTATGTGGGTGGAAAATTCGCCAACATGAACCGGGGGAAACGTAAAAAGATGCAGCTAAATAACTTGGATAATAAGGTTGCTGTAATGGGTTTAGTGCAAAGGGATGGCAAAGCAAAATTAACAGTAATAGGCGCAAACACTTTTAAAGAGGTCGTCCGGCAAAATGTAGATAATGCAGCAGTGGTTATAACTGACACCCATATTTCCTATACAGGATTAGCACAAGAGTATGCAGCACACTTAACAGTTAACCATTCCAAAAGCGAATACAGGAACGGCCTTGCATACACAAACACAGTTGAAGGCTTCTTTAGTTCCCTTAAACGATCTATATATGGCATTTATCATAGCGTAAGCCCTAAGCATCTGCATAGGTATTGTGATGAAACAAGCTATAGGTATAACTCCAGGAAAATAGAAGATAAGGACAGGTTTATAATAACCTTGCAACAAACGGAAGGAAGGCTTACTTACGATAACCTTATTCAGAAACCATCTAAAAAAGATGAGAACTTTAATACTTAAACCCTATTTTTATGAAAAGATACTCAACCATGAAAGTAACTCAATCCCCTGTAACACTTGACTTAGTGTTAAGTGATTTAAATTTTGAAGTTCCCCTATATCAAAGGGAATACTCTTGGGAATTAGAGCAAGTTTCAGACCTTTTTTATGATATAGATACATCGTATGAAAATGAAGGATACTTTTTAGGCTCTATTCTTTTATATGTAAAGGATGAAAGCAAAAAGTTAATGGAAATAATTGATGGACAACAAAGATTAACTACAATATTCTTAATTCTATATACCATTAAAAAAGCAATAGCAGGCACACAATACACTAAAGCCATAGAATCAATAAACAATTTGCTTTATCAAAGGACAAAATCCTTAATTGTTGAGGATACAGGGGAAGAACCTAGACTAACAACTGGTAAAAGAGACAAAAAATTATTTAAAGCAATATTAAAGTCCGAAGATATAGATAAAAAGATTAAAGACGGGAGGGTAAAATCACATAAGTTACTATTTGAAGCCTTGGAGAGTTTTATTACGCCTAAAATAGAGAAAATAAAAACAGAAAGAGGCATAGAAGGGGTAATAAAGTTTGCGGATAAAGTGCTATCAACAGAGTATATCGTAATGACAGCAGAGCAAAAATCTGATAAGATTTTATTATTTAAAACACTTAATGCACGGGGGATTGAGTTATCGCAATCCGATCTTATAAAAAACGAAGTTTGTAATAACCCTAAAGGAATTACTGAAGAAGAAGCGGTAGAATTATGGGACGATACAAGGGAGATTTTAGAAAAAATAAAAGCCAATATTGATATATTCCTTTTTCACTTCATTAATTCTAGGGTTGACTCATTGGAAATAAGAAAGAGAATTGAGGAAAAAAGAAATGTGCAACATTATCAAGACAGTTACCCCCCTGTACCGGAAAAATATATTTTCGACGTTTACGATGAAAAATTAAAGGCATTAGACAACACAGAAACATTTTTAAATGAGTTGAAAGAATCAGCACTGCATTATGTTGAAATAGTTAATCCGACACCCGATAAAATCTATTTAAACGGGTTAAAAACGTTAAATGTTGCAAAATGCTACCCACTTCTTTTAAGGGCTAAGAATGTTTTAAACAACAAAAATTTTGAAGCACTTACTAAGGCTATAGAGTGCATTTCATTTAGGCATCAAATAATAAGGAGAGACCCCAAAGAACTTGAAAAGCTATATTATACATTATTGACTAAATTAAAATCGGATAACGATATTAATATAGTTATTGACGAAATAAGACAAAATCCAACAATGAAGCTAGAGGATAAATTTAAATCAGGTTTTTGTTTATCCTCTCCTAAATCAAACATTGCTAAATTAATATTAGAAAGAATTGTAGCATCTAAACAGGAAAGCGTTTCCGCAACCGGTGATGCTTGGTTGGAGCATATAATGCCCCAAAAACCAAAAGGCAATTGGCTTAAATTAAAAGAATCCGACCCCGAATTATATACCTTTTCTTTAAACAGATTAGGCAATTTGACACTTTTAAAAAACAAACTGAATATAGTGGCATCAAATAAAGATTTTGATACCAAAAAAATAGAATACGAGAAATCTAGGCTGACAATAAACAACGATTTAAAAGATTATTCCATTTGGGATTATGATACAATAGATACTAGGCAAGACTATTTATATGAGTTATCAAAGGATATTTGGAAAATATAAATCTCTATATGGCAACAAAAAAGAAAGCAGCAGCAAAGAAGGTGGCTAAAAAGGATGAGCCGGTAAGGTTAAACATGACCTTTGAAGAGGCTATTAAAAAAGCAGCTAATACACCTTTGCCTAAAAAGGTAAAAAAGAAAACTAAATAGATTTTAAGTTACCGCTAACATAAATTTTACAATTCTATTGCATTTTACAACAATACTGGCTTTATGTTTGCGTTATAAAAAGGGGCTGGTCGCTAATTAGCAAACAGCCCCGAAATTTCAGGATTCGCCGTCCTTACTTTTTGCTACACCTGTCGCAAACAAAGAATCTAAAAAATGAAGCTTTCGAGGGGAAAATGGTTTTACCATTTCTGGTAATCCATTTCGAAAAGACTTCTTTCATAGAACTTCCGCATTTTGGACATGATTTTGAAACTACCATTGTCTTACGTTTAGAAGGTGAATAATGGACACAAGGGTTCGTTATCGCTGCCTTGCTATCTCAGCGCTGTATTAAAAGAAAATAAAAAATTTGGGATATAAAAAAGCCTCAGCGGCGACCGAGGCTTTAGATAACTTTGTCAAAGTGCTGCTTCCATAGCCTTATAGTTTTTAATAAGGTGGGTTACGTTCCCTTAACAATGATAGTTTCAGTTGCAAATATATAAATCTTTATTAAATAGCCAAATGCTAATATTAGCCTTGGGCAATTTGGCTGATATTAACGCAGTGTGGAAAGATAAAACGAGAGAGTTTAAAGCAATATTGTAATATTGCCTTGTCTATAAACTAAATGTTTTATGGTTTCCCGGGTTACAGCCCGGGATTTCCTTTCAAGGAACTTACTCACCCATCAGAGTCTTACGAATGTCGAAAAATTAATCCGAATTAATAACTTTTTAATATCAACATAATGTTGATATGTTTCTATTTTATTTTATTGTTAGACAACAGTATGGTTTTTTGTTTTATTTAAAATTTTACTTTAAGTAGTATATGCCAAAAAAAAATATAACTAAACGTATAGTTTCATCTTCATATTTCAAAAAATATAATCAGCATAAAATTGTATATTTATCTTTCAATTCTGTCTGTAAAATACTAAGGTGCAAACATTTGCAAAGTTTTGTGGTGATAAGTATATAGTCGCCAGTAATTTCATTACTTTGTGTAATTATTAATTAAAGCATACATGTTTACTAAATTATCTCCCCTCTTTTTAGTATTTTTTATAATAGCAGTTATTATGACATCCTGTCGTGAACCAAAAGAATTGGAGTACCGGGATTTTAAAAACCTTTCGTCAGAAAAATTGGGGTTTTCTACTTCTACTTTTAAACTTGATCTTATTTATTACAACCCCAACAATTTTGGGCTTCAGCTAAAAAGGACAGATCTTGATATTTATATTGACAGTAATTATTTGGGGCATACAGCCCAGGATTATCAAATCAGTATTCCCAGAAGAGGAGAATTTACATTGCCGATGATAATTGAAGTTGATATGAAAAATGCTTACAAGAATGCTATTCCTGCACTTATGGGCAAAGAGGTTATGGTAAAAATTACCGGTAAAATTAAATTGGGAAAGGCAAATGTTTTTAAAACCTTTGATGTGAACTACGAGGGTAAACAGAAATTCAGTTTCTAAACGCAAAATGCACCTGCCTTAAGCAGATGCATTTTAAATTATAAACTTTTTATTTAGCTATACTTTTGGAGCAGCAGGTTTAGGTGCTTCGGGTGGTTTTTTACAGCAAGCCGGCAATCTTTTATAAGCAAATTCATCCGCCTCTATATCATCAGCATCAAAACCAAGATTGGCAATTGCAGTTTTTAAATACTCTTTATTTGTTCTGTCGGTAAGCCAGGCAACTGTGGTTGTTTTTCTTTTTAAATCTACTTTTACAGAAAGCACCCCATCAGTTTTACTTATAAAAAATTCAATTTGCTCTTTACATTTTTCGCAATTTTGAACTGTAGGTGTGTTAATTACGGCCTTGTCTTTTACTTTTATCTGTGCATTGCCTGCTATTATAAAAAAACAGGTTGCGGTACTTAATAAAAATTTCTTCATAGTATCATTTTAAAATAAAGTTATTAATTACCTGACCAATTTGATGGATTACTGCTCCAATTTAACAAGGTTTTTTGCTGATCGGCTGAAACTATGCCCTTTTCTACCGCTAAATTGATAAGCGTATTGTAATTAGTTAGGGAATGATAATTAATCCCAGCTGCTTTAAATGCTTCGTCTGCCTCATTAAAACCATAAGTAAAGATTGAAACCATACCAATAATATCTGCACCTGCGGCTTTCAATACATCACATACCTGCAAGCTGCTTTTACCGGTAGATATAAGATCCTCAATCACCACAACCTTTTGCCCTTTTTCTAAATTGCCTTCTATTTGGTTACCCAAACCATGTTCTTTAGGCTTAGGTCTTACATAAATATAGGGCAGCTTTAACTGATCAGCCGCCATAGCGCCCCAGGCAATACCAGCAGTAGCAACTCCTGCTAACATATCAGCTTCAGGAAATTTTTCAAAAATTATACTGCTCATTTCGCTTTTAATAAAATCACGAACGTAAGGAAAGGATAAAACTTTGCGGTTATCGCAGTAAATAGGGCTCTTCCACCCGCTTGCCCATGTAAATGGTTGTTGGGGACTTAATTTAATTGCATTAATTTGTAAAAGTTTTTCTGCAACAGCTTTTTCGTTTGTCATGGTGCAAATTTGAACTTTGAAATTTATAATTTGAAATATTATTATGCACATAAAAATATATTTTGGCGATAAGCCTGTTTTTCTTTGTGATGAATTAACCACAGAATTGAAAGAAATACTGCACCACCCCGATGCCGTTTTTATTGACGAGATTTCGGCGCCGGCTATAAAATCGCTTTTACATGAGATTAAGAAAGATGAATTTCATGCAGGCGTTATTTACTCCGAAGATTTAACTGCTTTAAAAAAACTATTTTTTAAAAACTTTACTTTAATTGAAGCGGCAGGCGGGATTGTACAAAATGATAAAAAAGAAATTTTATTTATTTACCGCCTTAATAAATGGGATTTACCTAAAGGCAAGATGGAAAAAGGTGAAAAGGCTGACGAATGTGCATTAAGGGAAGTGGAAGAAGAAACTGGTGTTACTAACTTAACAATTAAAAAAAAGGTGGATGAAACTTATCATACCTACGATGCATTTGGTAAACACTTTTTAAAAGTTACACACTGGTATTATATGGTTTGTGCCAACGGACAAAAACTTGTACCACAAACCGAAGAAGATATTACTGCAATTAAATGGGTGGCTACTAAAAATATTAAAGAACCTGTTGCCAATACTTACCCATCGATAAAAGATATTTTAAGTGCATTTTTTGATGCAGCATAAAATATGCTTAACCACTGAAAATTAATTACGAGTTGTAAATGCTGATTGAAAATATACAGCTGAGTGCCTACACCCGATTGCAGTGGAAAGCCCGGAACCCCGCCTTAGCGGGGTGAGGACTTGGAACGAAAAGCGGGACCACAGATTGTTATTGATCTGCAGCTCGTGTTCAAAAAAAATTATTTCAACTCCAGCATTACAATACTTTGCGCAGGTAAATTAACTACCAATTCTTCGCCGGATTTTTTTGCACCACTGAAAGAAGTAATTTTTACGTTGCCGGGATTTTCAAAAGTATTGATATCGGTAAATTTTTTTGATGTGATGATCTGCCCTGTTACAGTTGTAAACTTTACTCCCGGCAAAACGGTACGTAATGCGATTGCTTTTGATGGGTCAATATTAACCAGTGTAATATGTAAAGCTCCAGTTGAATCCTGTGATGCAGAAATATTTAAAGCAGGAATTTTTCTATCTCCATTGATATACTCCGGCGACTTAAAATTGATGTTTAATTTTTTTGCATCCATGTGCACTTTGTACATATCAAATACATGGTAAGTTGGCGTTAGCAATATTTTATCGCCTTTAGTAAGTATGATAGCCTGCAATACGTTTACGGTTTGTGCAAGGTTGGCCATACGCACCCTATCGCTGTGATTATTAAAAATATTTAGATTGATACCTGCAATTAATGCATCCCTTAAACTGTTTTGCTGGTATAAAAATCCCGGATTGGTGCCAGGCTCTACATCTGTCCAGATGCCCCATTCATCCACAACTAAAGCTGTTTTTTTTGCAGGGTCATATTTATCCATGATGGTGCTGTGGCGTGTAACTAAATCTTCCATCACTAAAGTATTTTTCATGGTATTGAAATATTCCTTCTCATCAAAAACAGTTGCAGAACCTTTTGCCCGCCAGTTATTAGTAGGCAGTGTATAGTAATGCAAAGTCAATCCCCACATTTTATTAGGGCCTACATTTTTCATCAGTGTTTCTGTCCAGTTATAATCGCCGCTGTTGGCACCACTTGCTATTTTTAATAAGGGTGCTTCTTTATAATTTCTTGCATACACTGCATAGCGCTTGTATAAATCGGCATAAAAGTCAACCGTCATATCTCCACCGCAGCCCCAGCTTTCGTTACCCACTCCCCAATATTTTACACGCCATGGTTCGCTGCGGCCATTTTGTTTTCTTAAATCTGTCATGGTACTTTTAGCATCACTGTTTAAATACTCCACCCATTTTGCCATTTCTTCCACTGTGCCACTGCCCACATTTCCTGCAATGTATGGTTCGCAACCAATCAATGAACACAGTTCTAAAAATTCGTGAGTACCAAAACTATTATCTTCTGATACGCCACCCCAATTTGTATTTACCATGTATGGTCTTTCTTTACGTGAGCCAATGCCATCACGCCAATGATATTCATCAGCAAAGCAGCCGCCGGGCCATCTTAAGTTGGGCACTTTTATTTTTTTCAATGCATCCACTACATCTAATCTTATCCTGTCTTTTTTGGGAACGTTAATAGAATCGCCTACCCAAAAACCATCGTAAATACATCGGCCAAGGTGTTCGGAGAAGTGACCATAAATATGGCGACTGATGCTGTTAGTCGGATTAGTAGCATCAATTACAACTGTGGTTGTTTGTGCAGATAAAAAATTTACAAAAAAGCAGAACGCTAATGGGAATATTATTTTTTTCATCTCCTAAATTATTGAATGTTTAAGTAATTAATTCAATTGGCAGTTTTATATTTTAACTTAACCATCAAAACGTTTTAGCACACTATGTTTAACTTTATGACTTTTATACTTTATTTACCTTTTACTTTATTTACTTCTTACTTTATTTACTTCTTCCCTCCCTGCACTCCCTCACTGGTCATCATCACTCTTTTAATTGTTCCCTCTTTATTGTAATATAAATAATCGATACAAACAGAACGATGAAAACTGCCATAGTCGGGTACTAAAGCACCATTATGGTAAATGAAATAATCTTTGCCTTTAAATTCGATAATACTTTGATGATTGGTATTACAGTTGCCCGCTATCTCATTTATTATTCCTTTGTACATCCATGGGCCTTCAATACTGCGGCTCATAGCGTAAGCAATTTTTTCGGGAAACTCATAAGCATACGATAAATAATACCAGCCATTTTTTTTATGGATGTATGGCGCTTCTGTAAAATTTGGCAATGTAATAGTTTGCATTGGGCCATCCATATCAATCATATTTTCTTTCAGCTTTACATAATGCAATGTAGTGTTGCCCCAAAATAAATACGCCTGCTTATTATCATCAATAAAAACAGTGGGGTCAATATCATCCCAACTTATTTTACTTTCTGTCGTCATATCATTAGTAATAATTGCAGCTCCTTTTGCATCAACAAAAGGGCCGGTAGCATTATCGCTTATAGCAACAGCAATGGCTTTGCCCGGATGGGTACTATCATGTGTAACGGCAACATACCAGTAAAATTTTCCATTGCGTTCAATTACCTGGCTTGCCCATGCATCGTCTTTTGCCCACTTAAATGCTTTTACATTTAATGGCGATGGATGCTCTGTAAAAGTTTTCATATCGCTGGTAGAAAAGCAAAGCCATTCGTGCATTTCGTAACCGTTGCGTTTTTCCGGTGCCACATCACGGCCCGTGTAGATGTACACTTTGTTTTTATAAACCAATGCCGCAGGGTCGGCAGTAAATTTGTGTTTGATGATTGGATTGCCTGTTGCAGTAAAAGTAGTATCCTTTTTCTGTGCATGCAGTGTTGAAATACCACAGAGAAATAATGCTGCTGCTAAATATAGTTTCATAATTAATTTTTTAAAATTACCAGTCTATTTTTAACAAAGAAACAGCCTGTTGTGGTAATAAAATATTTAGTACCAGTTTACCATTTACAACTTTTAATTTTTCAGGTTTACCAATTGTTTGTAATTGCCCTGCTTTTTTTAATGTGGCAATTTGCGCAGCAGTTGGATTTTGTGGTGACCCCATTTTCTTCCATACTTCATAAGAATTACTATGCTTGTCATCAATTCTGTATTGTGTAAGCGTAAGAGTTTTTGCTGTAAGGCCATCAATACTAACTGCCACAGGCAGTGCTGGCTTCATCACATCATCATCATGGTAATTCCATACCATTACTGTTACCGATTTTTTATCTTTTGCAGCCAACCCGCCTACATCATTGTAATTTTTTCTTACGCTGGAATCTACCATTGTTTTTAAATCGTACATATGATTACCCGTAACCGCTACTCTTTGGCCCTTCATTTTACCAAACATTCTAAACACATTTAAAACCGGCTTATCCACGCCGTTAGTAGCCAAATCTCTAAAGCCATAAAACCAGTGCTGGTCTTCAAATTCAAATGCCCAGGTAACTGCACCTAAAAAATTTACTTTAAAAGAATCGGCCAGTAAATATCTTCTTGCAAAAGAAGCCGCTGTATAACTGGAGTACATGGTGCCATTGCGGTAACCATTTGAAGGATTGGTTTTCATACCACATGCAGCACAACCTTCGGGATCGCTTTCGCCAATAACAATGGGTAAATTTTTTAATTGTGGATAGGATGCAACAAACTTAAAGCCCATATTAATATCCTGCAACTGCCTTCCCATATTCATCTGCACATGATCGTCCACTACTTTAGGCGAACCTTTAGCATGAAACAAAATCATATCCACGGGTGAGCCGATTTTTTTTGTAACATAATTGGTATCGTAAAAACAATGCTTAACAAAAGCATGCATCCAGTCCTGTGCATTTTTACCTGCAGTGCCTGCTATATTTATGCCACCAATTTTTGCTGTTGGCAAAGCCCTTTTTACAGCGTCGGCGGTGTAATCATACAATTTAAAAAACTCTTCCTGCGTTCCTTTCCAGTAACCATTGGGTTCGTTCCATAACTCCCACCACCAGCTTTCCACTTCTTTTTTTCCGTAGCGGCTAACACTATGCGTTACCCATTGGTAAATCAACTCTGCCCATTTGTTATAATCTTTTGGCGGGTAAGCCCAGCCGGTAATTATTTTAAAATAAGGATCGCCGGGTTTCCAATCGTGTTTGTAGGGAGAAGGATTGGTAGATAAAGCTTCGGGCATAAAACCAATTTGCGCCAGCGGCTTCATACCTCTTTGTATATACGTATCAAAAATACTGTCGATGATTGTCCAGCTATACACAGTGTTACCATTCGCATCTTCGGTATAAGCATTGGTGCTGCCCCATTTTAATGCTGCTACTCCATCGCCTGTAACTAACAAACTATGTGCCCTTACATAAACCGGAACAGGACTTAAAGCCGCAATCTCTGTCAATAATTTTTTACCGTCTTTCATGTAGGTGTAGTTGGGTTCATCATACCCAAACCATGCCCACACCGGCGTCATATCTCCGGTTTCTTTTTTAAGATCAACAGCAATGGTTGCCTGTTGTGCATTTGTAAAATTGCAAAACAACAAGCCAGCAATTAATAAATATTTCGGGATGTTTTTTTTCATACAATTAATTTCCATCAGGTTTTACTGCAGCCTGTAAAATACTTTGTGGCCAATACCAATTTTCAACAGCATCGGGTTGTGCAGGGTTAAATGCTGCGATATTCATTTTTAAATATTTTGCAATGGGTAACTTATTATCTTTTATTGACTGCACAATACAACGGGCAATTTGATAAGCACCGTAAGTATTAAAATGTGTATTGTCTTCTAATTTTTTATCCTGATTGGGAAAAGTGTTTGCAGGATAATGTACAAATGCTTTGATAGATTTCTCAGGCCCCCAGGCTTCGTACATAATTTTACTAATAGCATTCAAATCAATTAATGCAACATTTTCTTCCTGGGCTGTTTGCCTTACCGCTTCGGGATAATCGCCTAATGTATTGTTGATATGGCCTGCCGAATCAAAACTGCGGCGGTGCATTGATGTAACTAATACCGGAATACCGCCTTTCTTTTTTACTTCGCTGATATAATATTTTAAATCTTTTTTGTATGAAGTAAAAGCACCAATGCCCTCTCCTTTTTGCTTTTGATCGTTGTGGCCAAACTCGATAAATAAATAATCGCCTGCTTTCATCAGGCTTAAAATTTTTTGCAGTCGCTTTGCGCTTTTAAAAGAAGTTAATGCTTCGCCGCTTTCAGCATAATTGGCAATACAAATATCTTTGGCTTCAAAAAAAGAAGGGATCATTTGTCCCCAGGATGCCCAGGGTTCTTTATCCTGATCTACTACTGTTGAGTTGCCGGCTAAAAATACAGTGGTGGCTTTTGTATTGGGCGTAATTTCCACTGCACAAATTTTTGCGGCAGTATCGTTAAATTCAATGGTAAGTTGATTATCCCAATGAAAATAATTTATTTCTCTTGCTTTAAGTTTTACTTTATCAACTGCGTTGCCGTTGGCATCTCTTATAATACTGTCTTTAACATGTACCGTAAATGTTTCTGATTTAATCTCTCCTTTTTTTGTTTGAATATTTTTTAAGAATACCCTTCTGCATTCTGCTCTTACTGTTGTTGCCGATGTTCCGCTCACATCACCTAAAATAATTTTTAGATCATAATTACCTTCAGGAATTTTTACAGAGAAAAAGAAAGGTTTGCTGCTGGTGATAAAATCTGACGTTGCTGCATTTTTTTTATTTCTTGTTACCGCTTTAATATCTGATGAATTTATAAATCCGTAACCTGATGCATCGGTATAAATGTTTTGCGGCGTTATTGCAGTATATCCTTTTGCAGCTGCAGTGCTGCCAAAATCAAATTTATAATTTGTTTTTGGTTGTGCATTTACTACAGAAACAATAAGTATTAATGCAAAATATAATTTTATTATACGGTTCATTATTTTATTCATTTTATGAGAACACGCCTGCAGGCGTGTTCCTACTCATAATATTGCACCGAACTATCATTCATTTTAAACTTATTTTTCTCTGCCATTTTATACATTTCGGCAGCAGCTAAAATTACCGGGCCATAACCATGCGCTGCAAAATCTTTTACAGGACGTTGGTAATAAAATTCAGGATCAAAAGCCATACCTGTGCCTACGCATGTACCTTCTACCTGGCCTTTATCATTAATTTTTGTTGCCACTGCATTCCATGCAAGGCTTGCCATAGGTGCATAAGTAACCGGGTTTAGCCAGCCTTTGTTACAGGCATGTGCAATGCAATACGCATAAATTGCAGTGGCAGATGTTTCTAAATAACTGTCTTCTCTATCTAACAACTGGTGCCAGAAACCACTGCCACTTTGATAAGATGCTAAACCTTTTGCGTGGGCTTTTAATTGTTGTAACACATAAGCTCTTCCTTCATGATTTTCGGGTAGCACATCCAGCAATTCGCACATGGCCAATATTGCCCAGCCATTGGCTCTTGCCCATTTAAATTCGGGATGCGTTTCCATACTCTCCACCCAGCCATGCATGTAAACGCCTTTTTCTTTTATAAACATTCTTTGGCTGTATAATTTTATTTGATTTACTGCATCATCAAAATATTTTTTATCGCCGGTTAGTTTACCCATTTGTGCAATGGCCGGTACACCCATATATAAATCATCGAGCCACAAGGTATTTTTTTGAGGACGGTTTCTTGCTAATGTGCCATCTTTAAGACGATATTCTTTATTGGCAACCCAATCAATTAAATGGTCTATCTGTGGCCGTAAATTATTATTTACTCCAGTTGTGGTGGCTTTTATCATTGCAGCACAAACAGCTCCTGCATCATCCAATGCATGTGGTTCAATCGGTTGTTTTAACGGATAAGTATTACCACTGTAACCACCGGCCGCTTTCAACTTCTTTACTGCAGGTATCCAGGTGACTAAAAAATTAAAGCGGTCTTTTGCATAGTTGGTATATTTTTTATCGCCGGTTATTTCACCTGCCCGTAACATAGCAGAATACGTTACGCCCCACTCGTAACTGGTTAATCTAAAATCGGCTTTTTGCAACGTTGTATTGCTGTCAATTTTTAAAACATCAGTAACAATTTCATTTGTTTTTTTATTAATCATTTGTGCAGGTGTTACTGCATCTAAATAATTAAATACTTTATCCAGCACTTTTTTTATGTCGCCTTTTTGCATGGGTTCATAAGGCACAGGGTAATTTACCTTCATGGCATGTAACGGTGTGGTTACATCATTGCCTATTTTTTTTTGCGCAGCGGCGCAAAGGGTAACAAAATAAAGTGCGGTAAATAATTTTACTTTTTTCATGTTGAAATAACTTTTTTAAAATCTTTGCTAATGTAAACTTCTTTATAAATAAAAGGCGGTACAATTTTCATTGACCGCCCTTTACCAACTGCTAAAATGAGAAAAAAGTTAATAGCCGGGGTTTTGCATTGCTTGTTTTTCTGCTGCTGATAACGCTTTTCCACCAGCTTGAATACCATCTAGGAATGTTTGCGGTATTGGACGTACGTTATGTTTGTCTTGAATATTGGGTGCAGCATCTGGGTTAAATGCTTTTGCACGACTAACCAATGTTTTAGTACGGCTTAAGTCTGCCCAACGTAAATATTCACCCGCTAACTCTCTTGATCTTTCATTTAATACCAAAGCTAGCATTCTATCATAAGTTCCTGTTAGTCCTAAAGTGCTAATTACATATTCGTCACCAGCAGGTAAAGCAGCTATATTAGTAATAGCTAAGTTGGCTGCAGCTGCTGTTGTAACTGGTATATTGTTGGATTCATAATAACTATTTTCTGGTCGGAAAGACATGGTAATACCAGCTTGTAAAGTAGCATTACTAGCACCACCACCATCATAATATGTGCTTCGGTTTTCGCCATTTACAAACTCTGCTCTTGTTCTTAATGGATTAATATATGGTAATGCATCAGCATAACTACCAGTACCCAATTTAGCTAAACGAACTTTAGCTTCGGCAGCTATTAAATACGTTTCGGCGCTACGGGCAAGTGTCATATCTCTTAAGCCATCAATATCATTAAAGCCATTTAAACGGCTACCGTCAAAAAACTTACTAAGAGAAGGAAACTTACGAGTATCTACAGCTAAAGCACCATCGGTAGTACGACCACCAGGGTATGCAACATATACATGAGGTACAGTTTTTACAGTGGGAGGAACTACAATATTAGTAGAATTAACTAAAGGGAAACGAGTATCTCCTGGTTGATTAATAATATAAATAATTCCTAAATCACCTTTAACATAAGGAGCAGTTGGTGTGTTTGCATTTACATTATGTTTTGTTCTAAAGGTTTTCCAGAAACGAGAATCATTTTGCATATCATAAATACGATACATGAAATAAGTAGGGCAAAGACGGCTAAAAGGACGGTCACCGCTCATATCTCTTTGCATTTGTGCTACATCTTCGTATCTAGCTGTATAATATAAGTGTTGTAAATTTTGTCCACTTGCAGAAGGGTCAGAAGAAAATTGTGCAGAAAGGATGATTTCTTTTAAATTTTCGTTAGCACCGTTAGGAGCAGTATAACGCCATAAGTCACCATAGTTTGGTGCAAGAGGATGCGCTGCAATTACTGCATCGCATAGAGGACCTATTGCTGCTAAATCGGCAGCTTTTGTGGCACTATTCCAACTATCATTAATTTCACTAGCTCGGCTTAAGAAAGCTTTTGCTAAAAAATGAGCAGCTGCATCTTTGGTAATTCTTGCAGGGCCGCCAGTATTGGTAAGTAAATTAAATGCTTGTTGGAAATCAGCAATAACTACATCATAAATTTCCTTAGGAGTTTGACGTGTGAACTCTAACTCAACTGTAGTGCTAGAACTAGTTTTTAATGGGACTGCACCATATTGGTTAACTAATCGTAAATAATTATAAGCACGGAAAAAATGTCCTTCGCCTAGAGCTGTCTTTTTAATAGCATCGGCAGTGGAAGTACTAGCTTTTGCATTTTCAATAATAATATTTGCTTGACCAATACCGACATACAAGTTATCCCATTGATTATTTGCTGCTATCGTATTTCCATTATTAGGAGTGATAAAAGGTCCAAATGTATTACCATAACTATTCCACATACCATTAGAAGGGTCTCCACCAGTTCGAAACTCATCCACTCCAGAAGACATTGCTGAAAAGGACATTTCGCCACCAAAAGGAGAAGCAAGTACTTGATTATATGTTCCTGCAACTAGCTGCTGGATTCCAGCATCTGTTTTATAAAAACTTAAATCTCTAACGGTAGTAAGATTCTCGTCTAAGAACGATTTTTTACAAGAAGTAGCTGTTGCAATTATAACAGCAGCAGCTAAACTTAATTTTAATATTTTATTTTTCATTGTATTATTTTTTATCAATTAAAAACCAACGTTTAAACCAAGTGTATATCCTCTATTTGAAATATTTGAGTTTACATCCATATCAAGGAAATCAATTTGGGAAAATAACATTCCAGGGTTGGTAGCTTGTACATAGGCACGTAAGCTACTCATATGTAATTTTTTCAATACGTTGCCGGTAAATGTATATGAAGCTGAAATATTTCTTACTTTCAAGAAAGAACCTTTTTTGTACCCTAAAGTAGGAGCATAAGCATCTCCTCCACCTACTGAGTAGAATGGTTTTTGGTATTCTGCATTTTGATTGTTTTCTGTCCAATAATTAACTTGTCGATTATTACCACGGGCAGTTAAACCTTCGCCACCTGTATTAACTAAATATTGTAAACGACCATATACAAAAAAGGAAAGTTCTATATTTTTGTACGTAAATCCATTGGTAACCCCTACTATCCAACGAGGACGAGTATTGCCAATATATTTACGGTCATTGTTTCCATCAATTTTATTATCGCCATTTAAATCAGATGGTCTAGCTTGACCTACAGTAAAGTTATTACCATTTACAGCAAATTTTCGCATATTTGCGGTATCTGCATATTGCCAAATGCCACTTGAAGCAAAGCCATAAATAGCCCCAATTGGTTGTCCTATAAACCAGTTGTTGTTAATATCATCTTGTGCTCCATTAGACAAAGTCAAAATTCTATCTTTTTGCCAAGAAACATTAAAAGTGGAATTCCATTGAAAATTTCTATTTCTTACATTTATAGTATTGATACTAACATCAAAACCTTTATTTGCTGTTTCTCCTACATTTTGAAATGTAGTTACAAAACCTGTTACACTTGGTATTTCTCTAGCCATTAATAAATCTTTGGTTTTAGAGGAATAAACATCAATAGCACCCGAAACTCTGTTTTTAAATATAGCAAAATCTAAACCTGCATTAAATTGAGTTGTTTTTTCCCAGTCCAAAGCTAGGTTAGCTAATGTTGTAGAAGGAGTTGAAGCAGGATTTAAAGTAGCTCCAAATGGATAAAAATTCGCTAAAGTTCTTCCTTTAGTAGCATAAGCATCAATTGCAGAATTACCTGTAACACCTGCACCAACTCGTAGTTTTAAATCGTTAATCCAATTTGCATTTTGCATAAAACTTTCTTTGTTAATACGCCATGCTAAAGCTGCACTTGGAAATAAGGAGAATTTACTTCCATCATCAAATAACTGAGAAGCACCATCAGAACGAACAGAAACAGTTAATAAATATTTATCATTATAGCCATAATTTAAACGGGCCATATAACTTGCTAATTGTCGTTCGGTTAAATCAGCATTTTGAGTAATAGTTAAATTGGCAGCAGGTAACGTACTTGAATTTAACGCATTCCATTTTTGACTTGCAAAAGGTATTCCAGTACCTCTTACTGTATGCACAGGATTGGCAACATATTTAGTAGCACTTTGCAATAAAGTTATTCCGAAATTATGTTTTTTTATTGCTTTATCATAGTATAAAAGATTATCAAGAGTCCATGACATGACTTGTGACTCTTGTAAAGATGCTCCGTTTATTCCGCTACTTGCAGCAGATAAACCATCAATATATATTCCATTTTTGAAATTAGAAAAATCAGGACCAAAATTAAAACGGTAACGTAATCCTTTTAAAACAGGATGAATTTTACCAAAATCCATTTGAGCATATAAACTACCAAAAGCTCTTAAAGTTGTACGTTGGTCTTGTGTGTATTTTTCCTCATCTACTACAGTTTTAAAAGCAACATCACCACCCGGATTTAAAATTCTACCGCCATTAGCATCATAAGGCACAGCCCATTTAAACATTGCCCTAGCAGAACCGTAAATACTATTTTGTGGTGAACCAATAAATGAACCTATGATTGTACTAGATTGTCCAAATTCTTGGGTACTATGTGTTAAATTCATATTTAAACCCATATTAAACCAATCAGTAGCTTGAATATCCACACTAGCTTTACCAGAATAACGAGTAAATTTTTGACCTTCAGAAGTACCATTATTTTTTAAATACCCAAAGCTAGCATAAGATTTAATTTTAGCTGAACCACCACTTACACTTAAAGTTTGGTCGGTTGTAATACCAGTACGGGAAACCAATCCAGTCCAATCGGTATTACCTACAGCTGCACCATTCCAAGTACCTCCTGCCCATCCTTTTTCTATATTTTTCCAGCTATCTGGGTCTGCAGTTGCAAGAAATATATCTCTATCGTTAGCAATTGTAGGCGCATCGCCTCTTGGTCTGTTTGTGGTGTTACTATAATATATTGCCCAACGTCTATAATCTATGTACTCAGAAGCACTCATTATAGGTGCCCAATCCACTATTTTTTCCGTTGTAACACTGCTGTAATAGTTTAATTGCATTTTACCAGATTTTCCTTGCTTTGTGGTAACAATTACTACTCCATTTGCACCTCTTGATCCAAATATTGCAGTGGCAGATGCATCTTTTAATACATCTATAGATTCAATATCATTAGGGTTTATATAATCTATGCCACCTGTAGTAAGTGGAATACCATCTACTACAAATAAAGGCGTATTTGAAGCCGTTAAAGAACGTACTCCTCTAATATTGATTGCACCTACAGTTCCTGGTCGTTCATTTGAAGTAATATCAACCCCAGCAACTTTACCTTGCATAGCTTGTAAAGCATTATCTACAGGTCGGCTGCGGATGTCTTTTTGGTTGATACCGGCAACAGAGCCAGTTACATCTTTCTTTTTTACTGTTGCGTAACCAATTACTACTACATCAGTTAAGTTTTCGTTTGCAGATTTTAATGACACAGATAATTGCGATTGATTGTTTACAGCAATCTCCTGCAGCTCGTGCCCTACAAAACTAATTACCAATTTTGCTTTACCAGACGAAACATTTAAAGTGAATGTTCCGCCCTGGCCGGTAATTGCCGAGTTTTTTTTACCTTTTTCCAGCACAGTTGCACCTTCTAAAGCTTTATCATTTTCATCAGTAACCTTACCGGTAACTGAAAAACTTTGTGCTTTAGCATAAAATGAAGAAATGAGGAAAAGAAGAATAATAGCAATATTATTCCTTAGAAATTTTTTTTTCATAATAGCATTCGTTAATTGGGTTAAAAATAGCAACGCTTATTTTTTAAACAAATAAAAAATAAAAAACTAAAATTACTGCTTTGGTTTGTGGGTATTAAATTAAACTCTGCAATCGTTTGCGTAATAACAATCTTCAGTACTCTATTTTATTTACGCATACAAAAAATATTTATACGGAACTAAATTATAAAAACCGGCATTTTTATCATCCTGCTCTATCCTGCTGTATCCTGTAATATTTTTAAGGATATTGGTATATTTTTAATCAATTATTTACAATCACTATGAATATCTGCAAATTATAAAAAACAAAAAGTGCATGTTAAAAACCATGCACTTTAAAAAATCAACTGGCTTTTCTTAGTTTAATTTAAAAGGTAAAAACCAATCTTTGTTCATCAGCTTTGTTCTTGCTGCATTTGCTGCGGCGGCAGATAAACCAGACTTACGTAATTTATCATACACTTTATCTGCAATAAACGCAGGATTATTTTGACGAATGGCAACTCTTAGTAAATCACTCCAACGCTGTCCTTCGTATGCCAACTCTAATCCATCTTCTGCAATAATCATATTTTCTATATTGGTTACGCTATCAGTTGTGGGTAATGTTACTGCTTTTAATCCGGCTCTTCCTCTTATACCAATATTTCTGTACCAGGTATTTCTAAATGCAGGGCCGTCGCCTTCTCTTGCATCAAAATCGTAAGGCCATGACATAAATGTTTGCTGAATGTTTGTTACATCTCCTATCCTGCTGCCGCCCGGCAAAGGATCGTAGTGATAATTGATACCTTTATTTACTATTGCATGGGCCAGCCTGTATTTACCGGCGCGGTTAGCCGCTTCTGCATAATGCAAATGTAAAGTTGCCGCCCTTGTTAAAAACCATTTGCCGGGTTTGGCAAAAGTATTAATGGGTAAATTATTTGTACCAAGATAATTGTAGAGGTATTTCATAATTACCGGCTTACCATTTATAATGCGGTAAGTTAACGTACCTCTTGAATCAAAAGGAAAATTATCTCTTAATACTTCGGCAGCACTGGCAGTGTTTGCTGCAAAAGTATATACCTGCGTTTGACTGTTCCAGTTATCAATGGCCTGTTGTGCCGGTTGCAGCAAATAACTTCCGCCATTAGGAGAAAATAAATCTATAAAAGGATTTTCTGGTGCAAAATTTCTATCGAAGGGCAAACTCCAAATCATTTCCCAGTTAAATTCATTATCTCCCTGGGGCCTTTCGAACAAATAGCGCCAGCCTGGTGTATAGGTTAAAGAAGAAAAATCTAAAATTCTTGCATAAGTTATGCTTGAATTGGCAAAACTGGAAATACGGTACTGATTAAAAAATTGTTCCCCAACACCAGTAGTAGCCGGACCAAAAATATCCATTACTCTTTTATATCGGTCGGCAGCTTTATCATACTGACCTTTCCACAAATACAAATCGCCTAATAAAATATTTTTATTGATGAAAAATTTTTGTGTGCTGTAGCCATCAACAGTAGTAAGCAATGTTGTGCCCGTTGGATAATCTTCGGTATAAGGTAAAGTTTCTGTAAATGCAGTAAGCGAATCAATTAAAACCGGTAATGATAACATGGGGAAATTAGCCGTAATTTTCAAATCATTTACCTGCACCACCGGATTAGTTACATAAGGTATATTACCGTAATGGATTCCTAATTGCAAATACACCCAACTGCGTATTGCACCCACATCCGAATAGCGCTGATTAAACTCTTCCTGTTTTAATTTACTTGCCGCATACATATTTTTAAAATTAGCCAGCACATCGTTACAGTTTACAATTACTTCGTAAAATGGTTGTGGATCTGCATAAGGGTTATTTACTGTTGCAGTATGTTCACTCAGCTGCCGCAGGTTAGCGTCGGAGTTAGTTGTAATGTCCATCAAATCGCCCCTTAATTCATTCAGCAACAAATAGGGTTTTGCCAGCTTCATTACTTTGCCATACACACCAATTACTGCCGCATCGGCATCAAAAACATTTCGGTACCTGTTAGCTGCACCTACTGTTGTTTCAGGTTCTGCGTCAATCATTTTTTTACAGGATGATATTGCCAATACAATAATACCCGCTAAAAAAGTAAATTTTATTTTATAACTGAATTTCATTTTTTAAATATTTATAACTGAATTATTTTTTATAACCCTACCCTAAACCCAAGCTGAACTGATCTGAACTGTGGTTCTAAAGTATTATCAACACCCTGACCAAAAATACTTTCTGTTGCACTAAACTCCGGATCGTATCCTTTGTATTTGGTTAGTGTAATTAAATTATTACCGGTTGCATAAACTGTTGCATATTTAAAAAAGCCTGTTTTAAATGGCACATCGTACGATAATGTTATTACTCTTAACCGCAGGTAAGATCCATCTTCTATCCAACGGCTGCTGAAACGGCTGTTGCCCATAGGGTCGCCCCAGGTTGCTTTGGGTGTATTGGTAACCTGTCCGTTTGTTCTCCACCGGTTTAATACATTATCAGTTTGGTTATAAGCATTGCTCATACCTTCCAGCTGTGCACGGGTGTAATTAAAAATTTCGTTACCGGTTGAAAAAGTAAATACCGTATTTAAAGAAAATCTTTTGTAAGAAAATTTATCAAAGAATGATCCGTAAAAATTTGGATTAGGATTTCCTAATCCTGTTCTGTCGTTATCATCAATTATTTTATCAGCATTTAAATCTGCAAACCTTATGTCTCCGCCTTTAAATGGCACTAAAGTTCCGTCGGCTTTTTTTATGCTTAACCCTTCTTCTGCTGCTACAGCATCGGAAACATAAACACCATTTGCCCTGTGTCCATAAAATTCATTAGGCGAACCATTAACCTGTGTGATGTAAGTTGCGCCGCCAAATAAGCTAAGAATTTTATCGGTAGGTAATTTTGTAACTGATGAAACGTATTTGCCCAAATTAAAACCTGCATCCCAGTTAAATTTTTTGGTATTAATTATTCTTGCTGTTGCAGCTATTTCGTAACCTGTTGTTTTTAATCCGCCGCTGTTGGTTACAACATAATCAAAACCACTGGCTGTTGGTGCAGGTTCGTAAACTATTAATTTGTTGGTTTTATTTTTATATACGTCTATACTAAACTGCAATCTTTCATTCAGTAACGCCACATCTACACCAACATTTAATTTTTTCACTTCTTCCCATTGCAGTTGGTTATTAGCGAGGCCGCTGCGTACCAGACCCTGCATACCCAAAAGATTTTGAGAAGTATAAGTTTGCTGTGCGGTATAATTACCAATATCGTCGTTACCCGATAAACCGTACGAAGCTCTGAGCTTTAATATATCAATTTTACTTTCTGCCATAACTTTTTCCGAAGATATAAGCCATGCCCCGGCAATTGAAGGAAGAATTGATAACACTTTAGAGGTAAGGTCTAACCCTTTTTGAACATGATCTCCAAAACGGCTGGAGCCATCCATTGATACATTAGCTGATAAAAGATATTTATCTTTATAAGAATAATCAGCATTAAAATAAGTGCTGAACCATTTGGCCTCTCCAATATCTCCACCAATTCTTCTTAAGCCGTTCAAGCCATTTCCCACACTCACCAATTCGTCAATGGCGGAGTTATAACCCAATCCAAAATCCTGTTCGGTTTTATCTTTTAAATACCTTAATCCTGCAATTGCAGAAAAGGAATGTATTTTTTTGGAATTTGCAACAAAAGTTAAACGGGTATCATTATACAAAGAAAAAAGTGAAGTAACCTGTGTTGCCAGCCTGTTAAAAGCAACCGATGTAGGAAGTGAATCAGGCGTTACCCCTTTACGTGGTATAAAAAAGTTTTCACGAACCTTGTTGTAAATTATACCAATGGTAGTTGATAATTTTAGCTGCTTACTTATTTCGTAATTAAATCCAATTGAACCAAAAAAACGATATGCTTTATTTAACCCTATCCCTTTATCTATAATTACCAATGGGTTGCTGATATTTAAAGTATCCCTGTCGGCCAGTGTAGGAGATTCGATACCCGTTGCAGACACATCATTGGTACGCAAAAAAGGCGCTTTAACCAATGCTAAAAAAAGCGGATTTGTTTTTGCAGCATTACCCTGGTCTCTTGCATTTTGTTCAGAAAAAGTAAATGCTAAATTGGTAGTTGCTGTCATGCGGCGGCTTAAATTCAGATCGCCGTTAAACCGCATATTGTATCTTGAAACATCGGTATTTTTTGTAATGCCGCCGTTATTTAAAAAACCTAGCGATATCGCATACTTTGCAATATTATCGCCACCGGTAACCTTTAAGTAAATGTTTTTGGTGTAGGTTTTTTTCATCACCAGATCCTGCCAGTTAGTTTGATTGTGATACGCATAATAATTAGAGCTTGATGGATCATCATTCATATAAGGCTGGCTTTGAATTTCTGCATCACTCATACCTTTTGTTTTTAAAATTTCAGAAAGATATGTCCTGTAATTGGCAGCATTCATTACCGGCAAATTTTGAGGTACTGCATTATAACCGCCGTACGCAGCAAAATCAATTTTAGTACCTAATTCTTTTGCCCTGATGGTGGTAATTATTATTGCACCATTTGCGCCTTTGGTACCATAAATAGAAGATGCATCTTTAAGTACAGTAAGATTATCAATATCTCTCACATCAATAGTTGATAATGGGTTACTGTAATTATTAGAAATTATTGAACCACCAACATTGCTGTTATTAAAAATAATTCCATCTACAATTATTAAAGGCTGGTTAGCACCATACAAAGAATTAATGCCCCTTAAAAATAATGCGGCGCCAATATTTTGTGTACCGCTGCGGCGTATTACTTGCAGGCCGGCAACTTTCCCTTGTAAATATGCATCAGGTGTTTCGTTGTACCTGTTCCATCCATCTGTAACATTAATACCGGCAACAGCATAAGGTGTAAGCGTTTTAGTAACACGGCCTGTGGGTAAAACAACTTCATCAGCTGAAGAGGAAAAACCATTTTCGTACATAAGAATTTTTAATGTACTTAATCCTTTTACTGCAACTTCTTTAGGTTGATAACCGTCGCCTTCCAGTAATAAATTGGCTTCCCCATCAGGAAGTTTAATTGAAAAATTACCAGCACTGTCGGTGAGTGATGCCGCAAAAGTTTTATACGTTAGCCTTATACCACGAATTGGTTGTTGGGTTGCAGCATTCACCACTGTACCTGTTACGGTAAATTCTTTGGCAGCAACGGGCTTACCAAATCTTTGTGCCTGCACAAAAATAAACGCACCCATTGAAACAGTTAGTATAAGTAATTTTTTAAAAATATGCATGATAATAGAATGATAAACTTTGATAAAGAAATTTTATGGTATGGGTACTAAGCGTAAATAATCTAATGTAAAGGGGCCGGTGGTAATTGCAGTTAACCTCCAGTCTAAAGTACCGTATTTTGTGTTGGTTACAGTACCTAAATTTATTTCGTTGTAAGCACCAACAGCAGTATATAAAGGAACTGCATATGGTAAAGTACCCTGTAAAGTGAATACATTACCCGCCACATTCCATGCTGTAATTGTTTGGCTGAACGCAGCTGTTTGAAAATCGTTGGTTGCTTTGGCATACACCTGGTACTTGATAGATGGAGTTTCAGTTCTTCTGTAAAAAGAATAAAAAGTTGTTACGCCGTGCCCGCTAACTACAATATCAGAAAAATTGAGGCCTGTTGCTGGATTTAAACGAACACGGTAATTGGTGTTGCCGGCTTTATCATTTTGTAAAAATCCTGAAGGGAATTCTCCTTCAATAATTACCGGCAGAAATTTATTTACTGTAGGCACATCTAATTTACTCATGATATAAACATAACCATTGCTCATTCTTTTAACATCAACCACAAAAACATTGTTAACAGGTACGCTTACACCAAATTTTGAAACCAATGGCTGAGGTATTGAAAATGGATTTTGATAAACAGTTTCGTAAGCCAGGTCTTTAACCACATTCCATCTGTTTAAACTGTCGTTGGTTGCTGTTACACCAGTGGCAAAATAATTTTTTAATGAATCGGCTTCCAGTATAAAATTGGCATCCTGCATTACAAAATAAGTGTACTGCTTATCTTCTCTTTTTAAATCAAACACCCTGTCGTTGTATGTATTTCTTTGTACAATGCCGGTGCCGGGGCGGTAAACAGGCTGCCCGGTAATCACACTTATACTGTCAATAATTGCTGTTGCAGGATCGAAGCCATTAAAATTCAATGATGCTAGATACGCATTTTGTGCATACTGTGCCGTAGTGGAATTTATAAATTCCCAAATACTTTGTAATGGCGGCACCATTGCTTTAATAGTGTGCAGTACGCCGTTACTTACATATTTATCAGTTGTTGCAAGGCCTGCCTCATCAAATTTTATGGTATTAAAGTTATTGTATTTCCCTCCCAGCATTTGAATACGAACTGTTGTTGCTACATCTCTTACAAAAT
>NZ_JANMUN010000047.1:0-1784 GCF_031391665.1 Ferruginibacter sp. | reverse complement strand
TTTGGATTACGTTGCAGGTTATGCTTTACTAAATGATTACAGTGAAAGAGCTTTTCAAATCGAAATGGGCGGACAATGGGCAAAAGGAAAAGGCTGCGATACTTTTGCACCTGTTGGCCCATGGTTAGTTACTAAGGATGAAATTACTGATCCTCATAATTTGCGGCTATGGCTGAAGGTGAATGATAAAATGATGCAAGACAGTAACACTGATGATTTAGTTTTTAATATTCCTTTTTTAGTTTCTTATATCAGCCAGTTTATGACCTTGCTGCCTGGGGATATTATTAGTACCGGTACGCCTGCAGGTGTAGGTTTAGGATTTAATCCGCCTGTGTATTTAAAAGATGGCGATGTGGTTGAACTTGGTATTGATGGATTAGGAACAAGTAAACAAACTTGTACAGCGTATGTTAAAAGCTAAAAAATAAATGCAGTTAAGCTATAAAAAAAAATAAATAACAGAAAATGAAAACGCTTATCTGCACTACACCACATCAGTTTAATTATGCCGATACAATACAACCCGTTGCTGCCAAAGGAGAAACTTTACTTAAAATAAAACGCATTGGTATTTGCGGAACCGATTTACATGCATTTGAAGGCAATCAACCTTTTTTTAATTATCCAAGAATATTAGGGCACGAGTTAGCAGCGGAAATTGTAACAACAGATGCAACAGGTTTTTCAATTGGCGAATCAGTTACTTTTATCCCATATTTTTATTGCGGTGAATGTATTGCATGTCGTATGCAAAAATCAAATTGCTGTGTTAATATAAAAGTTTGCGGTGTACATATTGATGGTGGCATGAGAGAATATTTGTCTGTTCCATCTTACTCATTAGTGCATGGTGAAGGATTAAGTTTTGATGAACTGGCATTGATAGAACCATTGGCCATTGGTGCACATGGTGTAAGCAGGGCAGCAGTTACAGCAGGCGAATTTGTTTTAATAATTGGTGCCGGCCCAATTGGATTAGGTACCATGGAGTTTGCGAAAATTGCAGGCGGCAAAGTAATTGCAATGGATATTAATGATAATCGTCTGAACTTTTGCAAAGAGAAATTAAAAGTAGATTTTACAATTAATCCTGCAAATGAAAATGCTTTAGAAAAATTAAAAGCAATTACCAATGGCGATATGCCAACAGTGGTTATAGACGCTACCGGAAATTTAAAAGCCATCAACAATGCCTTTCAGTATTTAGGCCATGGCGGAAGATATGTGTTGATTGGTTTACAAAAAGACGATGTAATTTTTAATCATCCCGAGTTTCATAAAAGAGAAAGTACTTTAATGAGCAGCCGTAATGCAACCCGTGAAGATTTTGAACATGTAATCTTTTCAATGAAAAATGGTTTTGTAAATCCGGCCACCTATATTACTCACAAGGTAAAGTTTGATGATGTAAAAGATAATTTTGAGAGCTGGCTCAATCCTTCTACAGGAGTTATAAAAGCAATGGTTGAATTGTAGTGCAATTAAAAATCTTCAGCTGTTATTTTTAAAATCTTAATTTAGAGAATCAAATTATCTTGATAGTAATTCTATTTTATTATTTTATTTTTTAAAACTTCGGTTGTAATGAAAAAAATATTTTTTACAATAATTGTGCAATTCATTTTCCTGCATTGCAGTTTTGAGTGGAATAAATTTTTAACCTGGATGAATGCGAAGCAATTGAGTTGGATAGCATGGTCAGTATCTGATAAAGTAGAAACCTGTTCTATACTTAATCCATCTGCAGCATCAAAGGGAAAATGGAAAAATGATGATATAAA
>NZ_JANMUN010000029.1:0-3858 GCF_031391665.1 Ferruginibacter sp. | reverse complement strand
GCAGTTTGTGCTTCTCCGGCAACAGTTACATCTAATAACATTACTGTAGTAATCGATCCGGTTTTATGCCCAGTGGGTTTTTATATGCCAACAGCATTTACCCCGGATAACAATGGAAAGAATGATGTATGTAAACCTGTACTTTTCGGAAATGTTGTTTCCTATAAATTTTCTGTTTTTAACAGGTGGGGGCAAAAAATATTTGAAACAACCGACTTACAAAAAGGATGGAATGGAGCAACCCCGGGGCTGCACACCGATACAAATACTTATGTATGGTTATGTACTTATCAATTTGAAGGCGGAGCGGTTGAAAATAGAAAAGGTACTGTATTGTTAATTCGTTAGTTTGAACTTTTTTATATTATAAACCAGTATTCCCAAAAATAGACGATATTCTATGCCTTGTTTCGTGGTAGAAGACCCCACTTCGCCATTGTTGATGTTCCGCACAATCTTCCTCCCTTCCTCGCCGTTGTTGCGTCTTATTGCCCAACAACGAATCGCACCTGAATCCTGTTAACGAAAAAAGCATTTCCTCTTCGCAACCATCGTTTGCTGCAATGCATCGTTGGTCAAAAAGACACAACGATGGCGGACATTATTGTGAAGCTAAAACCGATAACTTTTTTTCGTCGACTGAAACTATTCCGCACCAATCTCCGCTCCCTTCCTCGCCGTTGTTGTGTCTTATTGACCAACAACGAATGGGCCTGAATACAATTACCGAAAAAAGCATTTCCTCTTTCACATTGTAAAGAATATTTTTGAATTTGTTCGCTAAAGATTATTTTTATTCCATTGTAGCTACTGATCAATTTTAATGACCTACCAGGAATTTTATTATTGAACAAACTAAAAACAACTTCTAAGTTAGCTTGAGACAACAAAATTATTCAGGCATTAACCTTGAAGATATCTTTTGCAAACACAATTCCACTAAACCCATTTTCTCTAAAAAAATACAAAAAAAATATGCAAGAAAAATATCCACAGCTAACGGACAGAATTCAATCAGCATTTATTGACGCTATTTTAATTGTTATTTTAATGTTTGTTTTCGCCAGCATATTGGACAAGTTTGACAATGTACCAGATTGGGTACGCATAGTAATGTTTGCAGCACTTTTTATTGCTTATGAACCACTTTGTATGACGCTTGGCTTTACTTTAGGAAATTGTTTAAAAGGAATTAGAGTGAGAAAAAATTTGGACTCAACAAAACGTATCAATATATTTCAGGCAATTATCAGGTACCCGGTTAAAATGTTTTTGGGTTGGGTTTCGTTTTTAACAATTCATACCAATCCAAAAAGACGGGCAATTCACGACTTGGTTTCAGGTAGTGTAATGATTAAATTATAACGCAGTTTTCGCCTTCGCCTCACTGGGTAATCCCAATCGCCGCCATTTGGTTTTCAACCATAAGTGTTCGAAAGATTTCTCCGGTGTGTAATACGTTTACATTATAGTGTAAATAATGCCACCCCTTCGGGGTTATCTAACTGCTAATTTTTCGATTCTCTATATTAATGTCAGCCTTTCAGGCTTTAGAATCCCGAAGGGATGATATTACTATAGGGCAATTGATTCTCAAATACCAAAACCCCGAAGGGGTGGCATTATTTTTTGCAATGATAAAAATCTTCCGAACACTTATGGGTTTTCAACCAGCGGCGTACGCTTCAATTATACTTAACCGGCACTGGCAGCCTGAAGCCCACTATCCAACTTCACTCATTTACAACACACTAAAAATAAATTGATAATTTTATAGCATCTCCCCAACAGGCGCACACCAAAGTTTTTTTTGTATCTTAGTTACAACAATAAAAAATAAATTGTACAGGCCATGCCTAAAAAAACTGCAGCAGCTTTTTCAGCACTGTTAGAAAACTTTGTGGAAGAACAACAAAAGGCCTTTATAGCTAACGAGCCTAAACTTATCCTTATTATTATGGCCAGTACACAGGATAAGGAATTAGCTGCCGGTTGTGCACAGGATGTAAAAAACGTTAGGAAAGTTTTTAAAAAGATTGCTGCACACAGCCAGTTTAAATATGTGGAAATAGAAATTTCGGGGGATAATTATACTGGCGAAAATTTAATGGCCACCATTAAAAAACTGGACTCGATGGAAATTGATGTAACCATATTTTATTATTCGGGCCATGGTTTTTGCTATGCAGATGACAGCAGCCGCAAATTTCCGCAGCTGGATATGCGACACCCTGCTGATACTGCCGAATACAACGAGATGGGCTTTATAAGAAAACATACTAAAAACCTGCATGAAATTCTGCAGCTCATCCGCCTCAGGGGCGGAAGAATTAATATTGCCATAGGCGATTGTTGCAGCACTGTTATAACTCATAAGCGCAACAGCACAAGCAAATTTAACATGGAGGTAGTGGAAGACTTAATGTCGCCTAAAGAAAAATTGCTGAGCAAAAAAGTGGTTACTGCTGAAGATAATTATATCGATATAATAGTATCTGCAGCAAGGCCCGGACAGGCTGCTGTTACCGATTTAAAAAACGGCAGTTTATTTACGCAAAATTTTACAGCAGCTTTAGCAGCTGCCATTGCTAAAGAACCCAGGGGTGAAAAATACCTGCCCTTTCATCAATTGTTACAAAAAGCTGCCAGCCTGGCCAATAAAGCAGCAGCATATGATATCGGGAACGGTAAGCCCGGCCAGCAAATGGCCAGCTTTGAAATTTACATGGAAAATGTACAATATTAATATACTCCTCTGCTTTGCTGTTGTTACTTTGTAACGTATGCAATATGCAAAGCGTAACAACACAAATAACTTGTAAGCCTGCTGGCACCAACACTCATAATATTGTTCAACAATAAACGCTTTCACAACTGCAGTCTCACTTACCTCATTTCAATTTTTAAATAATTTGTTTAATTTTGTTTAAAACAATCGTTAAGCTAATTCCTCGCCCCTAAGAAAAATTTGTAGTTTTATTTATCTTCGTTGACGAACAAGCAGTATATAAAATATACACTATAATAAATATAAGCAACAACACTCAGTTAATTAAGTACCCTAATAAAACAAACCATGATGCGTTTATACAAAATTATTCCTTTAATCAGCCTTACATTTTTGCTCATCTTTCAAAACAGTATTAACACGGGTTGCACAAAGCCGCAGGATATACCAGCGGTTGATACTATTATCATTACACCACCACCTCCACCTGTAAATAATGATACTGTTTCGCTGGTACGTAAATTAGATGAGCTTACGAGTTTATATCCCGGTTACGGTATCAATAAAGAACGCAGTTTTTCATTTTATTATGATGCACAAAAAAGGCTTACATCCGTTGGTATAAAAGTTTACCCGCTTTATGTAACAGATACTTTTACCACCAGGCTTGAATATATTGGCAACAGCAAATTTCCATACCGCATCATTATGCCTGCCATTAACGTTTTTTCCCCGCCTTCGTACGACACTACCTGGTTTTTTTATGCGGCCAATGGCAAGCTGCAAAAAGATTCCAGTTATGAAAGATGGCTTGGAGGGCCTGAACGGGAACCCTTTTACAGAATTTATAGTTATCCTGATTCCAATACTGCAAAAATAGATTGGTATTGGATACCTGCCGTTTCTGCAAACCTTACGCTCATGCGCAGGGATACTGTAAAGTTTAATGCCACCGGCAGACTTGATTTTATTAAAGCGGTATATCTAAATGATCCTATTAGAGCTGATGGCGCTTATGCAAAAGCCGAAGCCTTTACATTCAGCCAAATAGTTAACCCACTTTCTAAATTAAACATAAGCGGCACACCTTATGCTCTAATTTATACCGAAGTAAAAAAAGAATTACTGGG
>NZ_JANMUN010000241.1:0-48678 GCF_031391665.1 Ferruginibacter sp. | reverse complement strand
TAATCCCTTTTTTACCATTAATATCAAAGTAATTTTTCGGATCAATTTCTATACAATTATATACTTTGTTATAATTAATTTCTTTTCCAAAAATTACAGCAGTATAATTTAAATCGTATCCTTGAGTAGTATGGATACATCCGATTTCATTAAATGCGTTTGGTGAATTGATCCAATCCTTATCTGTAGAATTCCATTTAAAATTTAATCCGTCCAATTCAATGTCAGTAATATTTAGAGAAGGTTTTGGGTCTAGTTTTGGATTAGATAACCAAGGCCATGAATATCCTGCAATCATTCTGCATAACCCGAATTCATTTTCTTTTTTTATTAATTCAATATGCAGATCGGCAAAATTGTCAAAAACAAACATTTCATATTTCTCTTCTTGATATCTGGTAGTCTCATTTCTTTTGACATGAAGCAAGTCATCAACGAATTGTATATAATTATTGCCGCCTTTTACTCTCATTTGTGATTTCAAATTAAGCAGTAATGTATTCTTGTCATTTAAAAGTTTTATGAAATTTAGAGATCCAACATCTGATGGCTTTACTGATTGGGCGGAGTCATAGAAGAAAATTTGATTTTTACTATTTGCAATTATCCAATCTAATTCATTTCCATTGCCATCCAATCCTAACTTTTGATTATTTTTTTTAAATGCACCCATCCAACTAATGTTTTTGTATTGTCTTAGTCGGTGAGCTTCATCTACGATTAATAAATCATATTTATCTTTAGATTTAAAAGTATCGGATGGATTGATAACCATTGATGATTTCAATCCTGGGATTTTTTTAAAAACACTTTCTAAAGATTCTCGTAGCGAAGTCATTGCTACTACCAAGCCTATTTTCGCATTTGGATATTTATTCTTGAATTCCTTGATATAATTAACTTCTCTCAATTCGTCATCATTGAATTCTTCAAGCTGATAATTTTCCACATCTGAAGTTAATAGTTTCATCAAATATGTCGCAAGTATTGTTTTTCCAGTTCCTGCACTTCCGCTTATAAAAATTCTATTTGATTCTTTTAAAGTTAATCCATGTAATATTTCAAGAACAGAATTGTACTGATCTTCATTAAGTGATTTATAGGGGGAATATTTAAATAACTCCGAATTCTCAATTTCAGTTAAGGACTTTGTTACAATCTTTTTCTCAACAAGCTTATTCCAAACTTCTTTGAAAAGATTTTTATAGATATCCTGTTGGTAGTAATTGTGGTTGATTAAACCGTAATTACCATTTTGAAGTTTAAATGTACCTTCTGCTGTGATGTATTGAATTAAATTCGATTCAATATCCAATGTGGCGGATTTATTGAATTTATCGGAACCGATTATGGATATTTTATCAAGCTTGCATCTTTCAGGATTAGCCAAATGATTTTTTATTCGACTTAAAGCATTAGTTGATTCGCCTACATAGGCAATTTTAATAGAATCGTTTTGAATAAAATAAACTAAAGGCCATTGATTTTTAACCCAAGTATTTTGTTCAATCCTGTTTAATGATTCTTTAGTAAAATCATATTGTTCCGAAACCTCAATTGACAACTCGAAAGATAAACTCATAGTTCGTCATATTTTTTGGCAGTTCCTTTTGCTTTATTTACCGGGTATTTTTCAGAGTTCACTTTTATTTTGTCAAGAATAATTTGTTTCACATCAAAGCCATATTTATCGGCTAATAAAAATGCAAAAGAAAAAATATCAGCTAACTCTTCGCTTACTTTTTCCTTGTTGGCATCCTCAGCATTTTTCCAGAGAAACAATTCCAATAATTCTCCTGCTTCAATATTGATAGCTAATGCAAGGTCTTTAGGATTGTGAAATTGCTCTCAATCTCTTTCATTTCTAAACTTTATTAGTTCCTTAATTATTTCTTCCGATTCAGTCATTTTACTTGTTGGGTTTATTCATTGATAAAGCAAGTTTGTATTCATCATCATAAGGTAATTTGAGTTGAGAAATCATTTCTGGAATAGCCAACATCCAACTTACGTAATAGTATGCCAATATGTGATAGCCTGAAAAAACTTTGCCTGATATCGAATTTATTCTGTAATCTTTTTTATCAGGGCTATAACCTTGCGTTCCTTGCATTGCTATTTCAAAAGCAATCTCTTTAATTTCTTCTTTTGATTTTTTTTCAAAGAACTGAAAAGCATCTACCATAAACATAACAACTGCCATATTTGTACCAATACCTTTTTGCGACTTTTGAAATTTATCCATTTCCCTTTGCTTGTAAGGATCTTTGGATTTTAAGTCGTAAGGATCTTTTTCAATTGATGAGAGAAGATTATCTATATCCGTCCTTTTTGTTCTGTACTCAACTTCGTTAACGAGTTCAAAATTTTTATCAAGTTTTAAATCTTCTGCCCAATGTAAAACCATTTCATATTCTTCGGCAGGTTCTTTATCATCTCTGTATTGCAAATACTCGTCATAAAATTCCGTAGCATGCTTTAGTTCGGTTGTCGATGGTTGAAAATCTTTTATAAAGTCAATGCCAAACAAATCTTTGAATTGAATAGCATTTACCAAATTATATATTTTGCTTTTAGAAAGAATTTCTTTTGGCGATAGGTCAACTATTTTTTTATCAGTTACTGCCTTTAATCCTTCCTGAATTAAAGCATACAAAGAAAGAAACTGATAAGGCCTTAATTCAGCATATTCATTAAATATGAAATTCTCAATCAGTAAATCAATTGGGGTATTAAAAATTTGTCTGTTCATTCCATCGAAAAGACTTGAGGAGTAACTGGCAATTGAACTTTCGGAAATCCCCATTTTATTAAATTTCTTAATTGTTGGTTCAAGTCCTTTTATAAATTCAGATTTATGTTGTTGGGTAGAAATAAAGAGTTGATTTAATTCTCCTTTTCTTGCTTCGATTACAAAATCTAAGTGAACCAATTCATGCATTATTAAATGCTCTACTGCCGGATAGTTCGGTTTGTATTTTACTATGTGTTTTGGTCTGTCATAATTTTCTGCAAATTCTATTTTGGCTGCAGTAGGAATTTCTGTATCCTCTACAATATCTATTTCTTTGCCACCTTCAAATTCCAGTTTGTGCCTGTATTCCCTGAATATTTTTTTGCCTTCGCCCATTTCAATAATTTTCTTTGAAATATCAAATGCCTGCCTTACAGAATTTTGATACAATACGTCTTTGGTTTTATTGAGTTTAATGGCTTGTATAGTAATGTAAAAAGAAGAATGTAAATCATTTTCCATTTCTGCAATCATGCCTAATGCAAAATGTGTATTTGGGTATTGATCATTAATTTTTATTGCCTCCCAAAAATATTTTTTTGCTTCTTCAAGTTTTCCTTGTTGCATGAGATTAGCCCCAATATTATTAATAGCTATGTTATCGTTAGGATTAGCAATTAAAGCCTGGTCGTAATACTTCATTGCAGTAGGTACATCGTTTTTGAATTTCGCAAAAATGTTACCCATCATTAATAAAGCCCAACCATTTTTAGAATCCCAACGAAGTGAATCAATTAAACAATTGATGGCTTCTTCCTGATCTCCTTCATCAGAAAGTATTTGCCCCATAATTCGATGGTATTCCGAATTAGTGGGATTTTTTTGTATTAAATCTTTAAGTATTGGTTTTGCTTCTGCGTACTTTCCTTTTTCGCAAAGTGCTACGGTTTTTCTGTAGCCTGCCTCCTGTGAGATTATAGTTGGGGTGTCAATTTGTATTGTTACCCATTCATTATCTATTGTAACTTTAGGTTTAAAAGGACCGTATGTATAATAATTTTCTAACTCATTTATTATCAATGAATTACCCCCCCCCCTATTTTTAATTTAGGAAATATTGTAAATAAAAAATCGTCTATTTTATGAATGATTTGCATCTAATTTATATCTAAGTATTTATATAATTTTTCTAAAAAAATTTCTTAATGTCTAATTCAATTTACTAATTCTCAAGAACCGCTTAAATAAGATTTCAACAAAGGTATGTAGTACAGGTGAGTGACAACAACGATGCCCAACAAAGAACAAATGTCCGTTCCAAAAAATTATTTCAACCGCTCTCCTTTTCCAGTTCGTGCCTTTACAAAACATTTGCATCAATCTTTATTTACAGGCAAATCAACATAAAAAACAGTATCGATAAAAAAAATAATACCGCTGTTCATTATTACATTTTCGTCGTGTATATCTTCTAAAATAAGACCTAAGCTTTTATTAAAATAATCGTTACGACGGGTATTCTCAAAGCCATTAAATTCTAAGAAAGCTTTTACATCTGGTAAATGTACCGGGCTGTCTGAAATTACAAATGCCTGTTTTAATACTGCCTGTAAATTATTATCACGTTTTGCAAAACCAATTAATTCATAACTGGTTTCTTCAAACAAAACATTATGCAGGAGGATGCTGTTAAAAAAATCGAGCCATGTGGAATAATATACGGCATCATTAAGCTTTATTACATGCCGTTGATCTGTATTCATGTACACTTCTGCTTCTCCGCCAACAGTTAGCAAACGTTCTGCCTCGGGAGGTCTGTGTACCCACAAATGATTTTCGTTGATGTAATGTATTAGTGCTGCTGCCTGCTCTTCTTTGATGAGGGCTCTGTTATCGAAATCTTTTTTAACCGTTGTACTTGGGCTAAAGCTGCTGCAAAGGAAATTTCGGGCTGCTGTGCAAGTATTAGTTTGCCAGTGGATGTGCGTTCCGCAAATGATATCCTGTATCTTGTTTTTTGTATCATCGTTGAGCATGTTTTAAAATTTGCTGCCTGTTGCCGCTGTAAATATAATAAATACTTACAAGAGTTATCTTATGCAACACCTTTTCCATTATTTAGTGTGTTCATTTGTTATTCACATCAATCTACGCTGCAATAAAAGTTCAATAATGATATGCAGTACAAGAGTGCCCTTCGTTCCTCAGGATAAACTCTGCCAATGAAGCCAAATAGAAATACCAAAGCTTGGCCCAAACCCTTCGACATCGCTCAGGATTATTTCAGCCTCTCCTTAAAATCCAAATCATTATTCCTCAACGTATCCTTTGCCACATCATAACCAGCATCAGCATGCCTAACCACTCCCATGCCCGGGTCGTTGCGTAACACACGGCTTAAACGCAAAGCGGCATCGGCGGTACCATCGGCAACAATTACCATACCTGCATGTATGCTGTAGCCCATGCCCACGCCGCCACCATGGTGCAGGCTTACCCAACTGGCGCCGCCTGCAGTATTTACCAGGGCATTTAATATGGGCCAATCGGCAACGGCATCGCTGCCATCCAGCATGGCTTCGGTCTCACGGTTAGGGCTGGCCACACTTCCGGTATCTAAATGGTCTCGCCCAATTACAATGGGTGCTTTTACTTTGCCGGTGCTCACCAGTTCGTTAAATGCCAGGCCTGCTTTTTCTCTTTCGCCCTGGCCCAGCCAGCAAATACGGGCGGGCAAACCCTGGAAAGCAATTTTTTCTTTTGCTAAATCTAACCAGCGTAATAAAGAAATATTATCCGGAAATAAATTACGAATCACCTCATCGGTTACTGCAATATCATTGGCATCGCCGCTTAATGCTGCCCAGCGGAAAGGGCCTTTGCCTTCGCAAAAGAGCGGGCGGATGTAGGCGGGGACGAAGCCGGGAAAAAGCCCCCCCGCCCCCGGAAGGGGGGATCTGGACTCTAATGATTTGAAAATACTTTCGGAATTTGGATTACTGCTTTCATATTCTATCGCTCTTGCTCTTATATTATTTCCATAATCAAAAGTTATTGCGCCTTTGTCCATTAACTGCAACATTAATTGTACATGCAGGTACATGCTTTGGTAACTGAGTTCGGTATAATGTTCGGGGTTTTGCTGGCGTAAGGTGTTGGCTTCTTCGTTAGTCAAAGTATGCGGCACGTAACCTATCAACGGGTCGTGGGCACTCGTTTGGTCGGTAAGAGTATCGGGAATGATTTCTCTTTGTATCAAACGGTCCAGCAAATGCACGGCATTGCACAACACGCCGATACTTTTTGCAATGCCTTCTTTACGGTAATGCATGGCCGCATTTATGGCATCATCGATATTGGTATGTTTTTCATCAAGGTATTTTGTTTCAATGCGTTTGTCTATGCGCCACTCTTCTACTTCGGCAATTAAGGCTACGCCTTCGTTCATGGTAATGGCGAGCGGTTGTGCGCCACCCCTGCCGCCGAGGCCGGCGGTAACGTTGAGGGTAAAGCGAAGGGAAGCCCCCCCACCCCCCGAAGGGGGGATTTTTAGAGACTGAATATTTTTAGCTGCTTCATCTAATTGAGGTGTTTTTTGCTCCCCCCTTTGGGGGGCGGGGGGGCTGAAATGTTTGTTGGCAATGGCTGCGTAGGTTTCGTACGTGCCTTGTACAATGCCCTGGCTGCCGATGTATATCCAGCTGCCCGCCGTCATTTGGCCGTACATCATCAGGCCCTTTTTTTCCAGCTCATCAAAATGTTTCCAGTTGGCCCAGTTGGGTACCAGTTGACTATTACTTACTAAAACCCTTGGAGCATCTTTATGCGTTTTTAACATGGCTACTGGTTTGCCGCTTTGCACCAGCAATGTTTCATCGTCTTCCAAAGCTTTTAAAGCTTTTATAATTAAGTCGAGGCTTTCAAAATTTCTTGCGGCTTTGCCACGGCCACCATACACAATTAATTCTTCGGGGCGCTCGGCCACTTCGGGATTTAAATTATTTAAAAGCATGCGTAACGCAGCTTCCTGTACCCAGCCTTTGCAGTTGAGTTTGGTGCCGGTTGGGGTGGCGTATTTTATGGGGTCGTAGTTAGCCATTGTTTGAACGGGGATTTGGGGTGATTGATGTTGATTTTGGGGATGGATTGGGTTTGTATTTAAGATTTTCCAATCGCTTAAACTCCAAAGAAATTCCTCCGAAATTTAATAACAATCCAACTTCAAGGTTATACGCTTCTAAATAATTTCTTGCTTGTGCATAATGAACTTTTTCTAAAATCTCTCTTGCTTTTAACTCTACACTTATTAGTGCTTCTACAAAAAAGTCCACCCTTCTTTCTCCAATTTGTTCGCCATCATAAAATATGGGCATGTTAAATTCCCGTACAAATTGCAATTCCAATTTTCTCATTTCAATTTCCATTGCCCATTGGTAAATCACTTCCTGGAAACCATTACCTAAAGTGGAATGTACTTTCATGGCGGCACCAATTATTTTTTTTGTTATGTCTTCGTATTTAAACTGCGTCATAATTATATTTTTTGTCTGTACGTGGATTTTGAAGGATTAGAGGGATTGTATAGATTTTTTATTTCCAATCTTGTAAATCCTTTTAATCTACCCAAATCCCCCGTTCTAACTTATCCTTTTCATCCGCCCAAATCACCGTTCCGACAATTGTTTTATCAATTGCGTTTCTCTCACATCATACGGCGTTCCGTCTTTCCTAAATATATCATGAAACCAGGGATTGGGTTCGGGGCTGCCTTCTTTACTGCCCCAGGGAAAAATGGTATTGCTTTTGCCGCTTACCAATCCCCAGTTGATGGCACCAACATTATAGCGTTTTAAAATGGGTAAATGCGTTTCAAATTTACTCTTGTTACTCCTGGCCATATATTCGGTACAAATTACCGGACGGCCAATTTTTTGTAAACTGTCTATAGCTTTTTTCATAGAAACGGTGTCTTCGTAATTATGAAAAGTTATCACATCGCTATGTTGCAATTGATAAGCGTTAACAACAGGGAAATCCATAAACCAAACACCGGCAGTTAAGGGTTGCGATGGCCTTACCGCCCATGCCCATTGAAAAACTTTTTTTAATAATGGTAACGAAGTGATACCGTAACCACTGTTTGCCGGTTCGTTATACAGGTCCCACATTAAAATGCGTTTATCATTTTTAAAACTGTTTAAAATATCAGTTACATATTTTTGAAGATAAGCCCATTGTGTGCTGTCGTTATGTACACTCATGCCCGGGCTTCTTACCCAACCGGAATTATGAACACCGGGTTTAGGATCGGGTTGTTTACCAGTGGCAGGCTCAGGGTTCCAGCAATCATCAAAAATGCAAAACAATATTTTTATTTTATGTTTTGCGGCAATGGTTAAAAAACTATTCATGCGCTTTTTAAATCCTGCTGCATCTGCTTTCCATGCCAGGTCGTGCAGGTACACCCTCATTACATTCATACCGATGGCTGCAGCCCAGCCTAATTCTTTATCAATTGTTTTGGCATCAAATGTTTCTGCCTGCCACATATCTAATTGGTTGATGGCGGTGCTGGGTAAAAAATCGGCCCCCACTAACCAGCTTTGTTTTTTGTACCAATCGTTGGCTTTTGCTGCGGACCAGATTTTTGATTGGGCAAACCCGGTAGAAATGATGAATAGCAGTAAACAGAAAGGAAAATATTTTTTCATATCATTATAATTTTCACGCAAAGAAGCAAAGGAGCAAAGCCGCAAAGTTTTCTTAGCACCTTGTGTTTTTAACTTTGCGCCTTTGCGTTGAAATCTTTTTTTATAAATTCAATTGCCTTCACCATATCCACATTTAAAATTCTATCCGCATCATTAAAGCTTATTTCTTTTCTAAAGGCTGTAACTATTTGTTCAATGGCTGGCGAACTTTTTAATGGCCTGCGGAATTCTAATGCCTGCACAGCAGTTAATAATTCTATGGCTAAAACTTTTTCTACATTATCCACTACCCTTTTGCATTTGGTGGCAGCGTTGGCGCCCATGCTCACATGGTCTTCCTGGTTGTTACTGGATGAAATAGAATCTACACTTGCCGGTGTACACAATTGTTTGTTCTCACTTACAATACCTGCGGCAGTGTATTGCGGTATCATAAAGCCGCTGTTGAGGCCGGCATCTTTTACTAAAAATAAAGGAAGATTTTTTTGTCCGCTGATGAGTTGATACGTTCTTCTTTCGCTGATGTTGGCCAACTCACTCATGGCGATGGCTAAAAAGTCTAAACCTAACGCCAGGGGTTGGCCGTGAAAATTTCCGCCGCTAACAATCAGGTCATCATCAGGAAAAATATTGGGATTGTCGGTAACCGAATTTATTTCTTTGATGAAAATACTCAGCACATAATCGAAAGTATCTTTAGTAGCGCCATGCACCTGCGGTATGCAGCGGAAAGAATATGGATCCTGTATCTGTTGTTTTTTTTGTGTGGCGATGGCGCTGCCTTGTAATAATTCTCTTAATCTTGCTGCGGTGCTTAGCTGGCCGCTATGACTGCGGATGGAATGAATTTTTTCATGCAGTGGTTCCATGGTGCAATCAAATGCATCAAAAGAAATGGCAGCAATAATATCGGCCCATTTTAATAAACGGTCGGCCTGCATTAAATTATGCATTCCATAAGCACTCATAAATTGTGTACCGTTTATCAACGCCAAACCTTCTTTGCTTTGCAATTGTATCGGTTGCCAGTCAAACTTTTTTAATGCTTCGGCCGCAGGCATTTTTTTTCCTTTATGCATTACTTCTCCCAAACCAATTAAGGGTAAACTTAAATGCGACAAAGGTGCCAGGTCACCGGATGCACCTAATGAGCCCTGTGTATAAATTACGGGGAACACATCGGCATTGTACATTTCCATTAATCTTTTTACGGTATCTATCTGCACACCGCTGTGGCCATAACTGAGCGATTTTATTTTCAGCATCACCATCAGCTTCACAATATCTTTTGGCACTTCTTCTCCCAGGCCACAGGCATGCGATTGTATTAAATTACTTTGCAGTTGCTGCAATTGTGCGGCATCAATTTTTACATTTTGTAAATAACCAAAGCCGGTGTTGATGCCATAAAATAATGCATCGGGGCTTTGTAATTTTTTATCGAGGTAATTGCGGCATTCGGTAATGCGGTGGTGTGCATCAAAAGTAATAGATACCAGCTGATCGAACTGTAACAGGTTTTTTACCTGCTGAAAATTCAACGGGCTTTTATCTAAAGGCAAATAATTATAACTCATGGGCTGGCGTTTTTGGCAAATCGTTTTTTAGTTTTAGTTTAGGTAAAAGTAACACAAAAACATTTCTCTGCTGCTGATTTAGGGCGGTAACTATTAATGAAAAGTTTAGCTTTTCTTTTCTATTTTTGAACAATACTTTATTTCTCTTTGCTTTATACCATTAACCCCTGTTATGCAAAAAATTATTTTTGGTTTGTTTACATTTTTTTTGTTTGGCTTTGCAAAAGCACAAACGGTTAAAGTATTGGTAGCGGATAAAAAAATAAGCATGCGTGGGCTGAGTGTGGTAAATGATAAAGTAATTTGGGTTAGCGGCAGCGAAGGGGCTGTGGGCAGAAGTATTGACAGCGGCACCACATGGAAATGGATAACAGTAAAAGGTTTTGAAAAAACCGACTTCAGGGATATTGAGGCTTTTGATGGCATGACGGCTGTAATTATGGGTATTGCCGACCCAGCTTATATTTTAAAAACAGTTGATGGTGGTGATAGCTGGAAAGTGGTGTACGAAAATAAAACTAAGGGCATGTTTTTAGATGCCATGCATTTTTGGAATGAGATGAGCGGCATTGTAATTGGAGACCCCATTGATGATAAAATTTTTATTGCCCGAACTTTTGATGGCGGCACAACCTGGGAAAGTATTCCGCCACAGTATTTTCCTGTTGCTGAAAAAGGTGAAGCCTGCTTTGCATCGAGTGGTACCAATATTGTTGCATTAAATTTAAGCGAAGCAGTTTTTGTTACGGGTGGTTTACGCAGCCGAATGTTTATACGCAATGATAAATTTGAAATGCCGATACTGCAGGGAAAAGAAAGTACCGGCGCCAATTCGGTGGCTGTAAAAAATATAAAAAAGAAACCAACTATAATTGTTGTCGGCGGCGATTTTACCACCAAAGATTCAACCACAAAAAACTGCTGCATTACAACTGACGGAGGTAAAACTTTTACCGTGCCGGATATTGCACCGCATGGCTACAGAAGTTGTGTGGAATATTTACAAAAAAAGAACTGGTTAAGCTGCGGACTAAATGGTGTGGACTACAGTACAAATGATGGCAAAACATGGACATGGATTAGCAAAGAAAGTTTTCATGTTTGTAAAAAAGCAAAAAAAGGTAAGGCTGTTTTTTTTGCAGGTAATGGTAAAATTGGTAAACTGGTACAATAAATGTTAGGTGTAACCGGGTATGATAAAATTTATTCTTGCTGTATGCATTTTATTTTTTTGTAACTGCACTGTGGCGCAAAATAAAAACATTGCAGCCATCATTATTAAAAATACGATAAGGCAGCCAATCTACATTACTGCACATGCGGTAAATGAAAAATCCACTTTCATCTATTGCGATTTTGCAAAAGCTCCGCTTAATTTTAAAGACAGCGTAATTAATTTTGATACGGTTCAGGTAACTGCGATTGATTTAGTATTTACAGATTTTCCTTCTTACAATGATTTAATAAAGCTTAATACACAGAGAATAGAAAATCTATTTACAAAATATCCTTCTCTTGCAAAAAATAAAACCATAGCCTGGAAACTGGTGAGGCAAACCAAAGGTGCTGAAAAAGATTCGGCTCTAAATCTTTTTCATGGCTTTGTAATGTATTACCGGCCATTGCAAAATAAAACTACCATTGCGGCTGATCTTATTAAATTAAAAGAAATGCTGGCACCAAAAGACAGCATGGCTAAAAGAAGAAATGGTTTTGTAACCGGCGACACTACCGAACTGCGTAAGCAATACGAAATTGAAGATTATACTACTGTTTTAAAATTGCCTGTGAAAGAAGCACTGCAATATTTAGGTATTGATGAAAGAGAAAAAGTAATTTATAAAAATTATGATTCGCTTTTTGTGTATTTAAAACCAACTGGTGACAGTTCTTACAAACAAACTTTAAAACCGCCAGTTGATTCTACTGTTTTAAAAGTGCTTGACCGTATGCAATGGAAAAACATGCTGGTGGTGGCCGATGTTACGGCGAGCATGTATCCTTACGCCGGGCAATTATTGTACTGGTTACAATTGCATGAAGATGAAAGACGCATTAACCAGTTTGTATTTTTTAATGATGGGGATGATAAGGATGATGAACAAAAAATTATTGGAAATACCGGTGGCGTTTATACCACTGCATCATCTGTTTTTGAAGTAGTGGAGCAATTGGTTTTTAAAACGATGAGCAATGGTAATGGCGGTGCCATACCGGAAAATAATATTGAGGCATTATTAAAAGGAACTGCTGCCTGTACAAATTGCGATGCTGTGGTTATGATTGCAGACAACAATTCTGCTGTAAGCGATATGGCATTACTAAAACAGTTACATAAACCGGTTCACATTATTTTGTGCGGTGTACACGATGCTGTTAATCCAGATTATTTAAATATTGCAAAAAGCACCAACGGTTCTGTGCATACGGCAGCAGAAGATATACAACTGGCCAATTTAAAAGAAGGAGAAAAAATTATAATCAATAACCATAGTTATAAAATTATCAATGATAAATTTATTGTCCAATAAAAAAGCCGGTGAAGAATCACCGGCCGGAAAATGGATATTTAACACTTCTATTTATGCAGAACAATTTTACCTAAATCCGTATCGTCGCCATGGCGGATTGGAATATTATTGATAACAGAATCTTTATACCCGTTGGATGGTTTAATAATAAGAGTAACCGTATTGGTTTTAATGCCCCTGATTTTAAATTCTCCATCATTATCGGGAATTGCCCTTAAGGTATCAGCACCTGCAATTACCATAAGCGTTGCCGGTAAAGCGCCTGATGGCCTTATTTCTCCTTCCAGCTCACCAGATTTACCATGACTGAAATGCCCAATTTTTAATTTCAATTCCCATCTGCCGTTATGAAAGCGAATGGAACCATGCCCGTCGAAATCTAACCAAATGCGTAAATGACGTGGGTCTAAATGATCTACATCGCCATGTACATCAATGGTTATTACTTTATCAATATTAGTAAGCGGAATAATTGCGCCATTTAATACAACCGAGTTACGTGTGCCCAATGTAATTCTTATTTTTTCCACTTCGCCGTTGGGTATATAGCCCACAGCCAATAAAGTATCCAGGCCGTTTCTAAAACGCAGGATATTGTACACCCCTGCTCTTATAGTAAGTGTATCCCAGCGTTCTCTGCCAGTTGAATCTTCTACTTTTACTTCAACCCTTTGTATATCTAAAAAAATAGAATCGAAAATTACCGACGGGTCATCGGTCATCATAATTTTTAATTCGCTTTTTCCGGGAGGTAAAGCACTGTTGGCTTCGGCAGAGCCATCTTTTTTACAGGAAATAATTACCAATATCATTGTTAGAAAAAGCAATGACAGCAACAGCAATGTTTTTTTGTTTTTCATACAGCAATTTTTAAGGTGAATGTTTTTTATTCTCCTGAATAACAGTACCAAATTAATACCAACAAACTCTTAAAAACCCCCAACCTTGCCGAATAGTAAAAACTAACTGCTGAGCAGGTAAAAAAAACAGCTGAAAAAATGGGAGACTTTATTTTTTAAAAGCAAAATATACCGCACCCAGTACAAGTGCAAAACTTACCAGGTATTTCCAGTGAAAAGGTTCTTTTAAATACAATACAGCAAACGCTGCAAAAACTGTTAACGTAATTACTTCCTGTGTAATTTTTAACTGAAAACCATTGAGGCCGTTTGCAAAACCTATTCGGTTTGCAGGCACCATTAAGCAGTATTCAAAAAAAGCAATTCCCCAACTGATTGCTATAGCTTTCCATAAAGGAATTTCGGTATTTTTTAAATAGGCCGTACCAGGCGAAGGTCATAAATATGTTGGAGGCGGTGAGGAGGAGTATTGTGCGGAGCATAGAAAACAATTGATAATGACGTAATGGATAATGAGTAATCTTTTCGGGCAAACTGCTATTATCTTTTACGAGGGTATGCTTTTAAGTTGAAATTATTATTCAAATTTTTTTTCGAAGTATTTTTTAATATCATCGTAAGTGTGATAGTTACCGTTTTTGATTTCATTTCGTGCTTTTTCAATTAATTCCCATTGTTCAATACTTAGTTCATCATCTTCTTTTAATTTATCAATTATGTTTTGTTCTCCTTTCATAAATTGTTTTTATAAAAATAATCCTTTTTTGTTTAAAGAAAAAGCCCGGTTTAAACCAGGCTTAATATTGAAAATAAAATCTTTAATACTCATTAATTCAAACTTCTAAAATCCACAGGCACCAGTTTACTTACACCGGCTTCCTGCATGGTAACACCGTAAATTACATCCACCGCACTCATGGTTTGTTTATTATGTGTAACAATGATAAACTGAGAGTTCTCACTGAATTTTTTTATCATGTTGGTAAACTTGCCCACATTGGCATCATCCAGCGGCGCATCTACCTCATCTAAAATACAGAAAGGTGCAGGCTTAATTAAATAGATGGCAAACAATAAGGCCGTTGCTGTTAATGTTTTTTCTCCTCCGCTTAACTGGCCAATTGATGAGGGACGTTTTCCTTTTGGTTTTGCCACAATATCAATTCCGGTATCAGCTAAATTTTCAGGGTCAACCAAAACCATATCTGCAGTATCATCTTCTGTAAATAAAGCCTGGAAAACTTTTTGAAAATTTTCTCTTACTTTATTAAATGTATCTAAAAATTGCTGGTTGGCTGTTGCTTCCACTTCCTGAATAGTAAGCATTAAACTTTCCTTTGCAGTAACCAAATCATTTTTTTGCTCTAAAATAAATTCGTAGCGTTTCTTCATTTCGGTGTACGCTTCAATTGCCGTAGGGTTTATTTCACCGATATTTTCTAAACGTTTACGCTGTCTTTCATTTTTTTCCTGCAATTCTTCCAATGGCGTATCACCGGTTCTTGGCTCGTCAATAATGGCATCAAGGTCAACTTTAAATTCCACATTCAGCCTTTCTTTCATTCCGGCTAACTGCAGTTTTAAATCGGTTAACTTATCTTTTATTTCATTTAATAAAGTATCAATGCCTTCTTTACTTTTTTGTTTGTGGCGCAACTCACTTTCTTTTGCAGCCAAAGCATTTCTTAAATTGTAGTAGGCCTGGTCTGCTTCGTTCAACTTCTTTTCTTCACCTTCCTTATTTTGCAGCATGGTTACCAGTAAAGTTTCCAATGCCTGCAAAGCCACAGCGGTTTCAGCAATACTTGTTGCTGCTTCGTTTAATTGGGAGCTGCTGCTTTCTATTTGTGTTTGTAAATCTTTTAACTGGTTGCTTTTAAATTCAAATTCCTGCTTTAAAGAAATTACTTTGCTTTGCTGTTTGGTAAATTGAAGATTGCTATCATTAAAAGTTGCAGTCGCAAAATTATATTCGTGCTCTGCAGTAGCATAATCCTGTTCTATCAATTGCATTTTATCTCCCAAATCTTCTAACTGAGTATTGAATTTTTCCAGCTCATCCCTGGTGCTTGCAATGGCATCATGGTTGTTTTGTAATTGTTCCTGCAACTCCTCTACCCTTTTGCTGCTCGTTTCTTCTAAGTGGTGCAGGTTTTCAATTTTATTTTGCAGAGAGAAAACATGATTGGTTAAATTATTAATATCCTGCTGCGTTTGCTTAATGGCATTTTCTTTTAACTGCTCGTTAAAAGCAATTACTTCATTATGCCTGCTTTGAATAACTGCTTTTAAATCATTAACAATAATTTCCTGTGCAGAAATTTCGTCAAATAATTTCTCCATATTTTTTGCCCGGCCAATTTTCTTTCCTTCAAATAAACCTACGCTGCCACCGGTTAAAGAATATTTTCTTTTTACATACTTACCTGTTTTTTCCAATACTACAGCACCGTTGCTGTTGTGCAATGCTTCTTCATTTTCGGCAATAAAAACATTGCCTAATAAATGTTTGGCAAGATTGGCATATTTACTGTCAATCTCCACCACACTTAATGCAGGTATGGTTCCATCGGGTTGATGATGGCTTTCAAAATCGGTAAACTTATCCTGTAAAAAAAAGTTGGCTTTACCTTTTTTATTATCATCTAATAAATGAATGGCCTGTAAACCTTCTTCTAAATTATTAACTACATAATAATTTAAATAAGGTTCTAAAACATTTTCTACAGCAGCACGGTATGCTTCTTTTACATAAATAATATCTGACAATAATGGTGCTGTATGGTTCCAGCCCGAGTTGTTATGTAAAAACTTTACACTCTCGGGGTAACCTTCCATCGAGTCTATCAAACTTTTTAATAAAGCATGTTCATTTTTTTTGCTGTCGAGCTTCCTGCTTTCATCTGCCAGTTCATTACGCAAACCTTCCAGCAAACTTTGTGTCGCTAAAATTTGTTCTTTGGTAAACTCATGATGATCCTGCAATTGCTGCAGATCCGTTTTCTTTTGCTGCAGTTCTTCTTCCTTAATTTTTTTATCTCCTTCTAATTGCTGTAACTGATTTTGGCGCTGCGTTTTTTCTTCCTGTATTTGTACAACAGTTCTTTGTACGTTTTGTATAGAGGTATCTGCTACTGCAACTTTTTTCTCTGCTTCAAACTGGTTTCTCTGTATGGCCTGGTTTTCTTTTCTTAATTCATCTATGCTGCTGCGTTTTTCATCAAACACTTTGCGTTTATCTTCTACAGCATTTTTTAATTCGTCCAGCTTTCCTTCAAACTCTTCTAATTTTATTTCGTCATCTTTTATCTGCTGACTGGTAAATTGTATGCTTTCATCCAATCCTTTTAACTGGCCTCCGGCTTTTTGTAAAAATTCGTTTAAACTGCTTTCTCTTTCTTTTAAATACTGTAAACGTTGTGCGCTTAAATTTTTATCACTCTCTTTATTTCTTAAGCCATCCAGCATATCATTAAAAGCATGCTGCATTTGCTGTAATGCTTTTTCCTGTTCAATAAAGCCCAATTTTTCCTGCTCTAATAAAGCTTCTTCTTTTGCAATAGAAGTTTCCAGTTCAATTCGCTTATCAACTTCTGCCTGCTGCTGATGGTTTAAATCACGGTAAGTAATATTAAAACCTTCCAAAGCCGCTTTGGCTAATTCAATACTTACTTCTTTATACTCTTTTTTTATTTCGAAATACTTCTCTGCTTTTTTTGCCTGGCTCTCTAAACTTTTTAACTGGTTATTTATTTCAAACAATAAATCTTCAATACGTGCTAAGTCCTGCTCGGTAGCATCTAATTTTAATTTAGCTTCTTTTTTACGGGTTTTGTAAATGGTAATTCCTGCAGCCTGCTCCAGCATTTTGCGGCGGCTGTTTTCTTTATCCTTAATAATATCATCTACCATGCCCAGTTCAATAATGGCATAACTGTCGGTGCTAACACCGGTATCCATAAAAAGATTATGAATATCTTTTAAGCGGCAGGCCACATCATTAAGGCGGTATTCGCTCTCGCCGTTTTTATAATATTTACGGGTTACAGTTACAGTATTAAATTCTGTGGGCAGTAAATTTTTTGTATTCTCAAAAGTAAGGCTCACTTCTGCAAGGCCGCTTGCACTACGGGTTTTAGAACCATTAAAAACAAGGCTCTCTAAGTTTTCGCTACGCAGATTACTTATTTTATGCTCGCCAATTACCCAGCGGATACTATCCACAATATTACTTTTACCACAGCCATTGGGGCCAATTACACCAGTAATACCTTCATCAAAATTGAGTACGGTTTTATCGGCAAAACTTTTAAATCCTTTGATTTCTAAACTCTTTAATCGCACTTGTCTATGTTTTAGTCAGTCGGCAAATATAACGGAATGGGGCAAAACAAATATTTGATTGTTTGCACCAATTATCAAGAGTTATACACAGTTTTTTAACAGGTAAATTTTTGTTATCATAAAAATAGCTTACAATCGATTTTTACTTAATTCATCCAGCAGCTATAAAAACAAAATGCCTCCCTTCTTTAAAAAAAAGAAGAAAGGCATTAACCGATGAAACCATACAAAATATGAAAATTATTGTTTAATAAGTTGACCTCTTATTTCTCCGCCGCCAAACGCTGCAGAATGAATATTTACATAAAGCATATTATTCATTAAACTATCCTGTTGCCCAACTGTAATTGCAGGCGAGGTATAACTTATGGGAGAAGTAAAAGGAGAAGAACCCAAACCATATACAACTGGTCCCGAAACACCAGCCGCACCTCTATGTATATGCATATTTGTAGCTGTAACGCCTGTATAAGTCATGTTAAGGGTCAATATTTTTGTATCCTGATTGAAAATTACAGTAGCAGTTCCTGTAGCAGTTGAAGCATTTACAGGCACTTCACTGGCTCCATTTATGGTAGCTTTAAAAGTAACATTAGGATCGGGAACAGGCGTCGGCGTATCGTCTTTACTGCAGGAAGATCCGACAGTTAACAAAGTTGCAATGGCTAAAAAATTAATTAAACGTTTCATAATAAAATTTTGAAGGTTAAGAAACAAGTACAGCTAATTATAAGCTGTTTAATTTTTAAATCGGTTTAAAAAATAATAGGGTTGCCTGTGAGCATCTTCTTAAAGCAATTAGTTGCTTTTAGTATCACAAATCCGTTAGTATTTTTGACTTATTGCTATGAAAAAGTGGCTAAAAAATATTTTCGTAAATAAAGAAGCCGCTGAAAATTCAGCGGCTTCTTTGCAGTATATATATTAATTCCTTTTACAACTTATCTACTTCCGCCTTTTTCTTATCATATTCAGCAGCTTTCTTTAAGTCGTTTTTGGTATTATAAAACTGGCTTAATATATCCAGTACAATTTTATAATTCGATTTTTGTGTAGCTTTTAAAGTTGGCTGTGCAGCAAAATAACTTACCACTCCTTCTGCATACGGAATACATTCATCAATCTTTTTTATAACCATTGCCTTTAGATCGTTGCGAAGTTTTATATCAGCAGGTTTTGTGCCTTTAATTTTTTTAGATGAATCCTGCAGATCGTAAGCTGCATTATACAAATGTCTTGTCATCAGCATTTTTGCATCAATGCCTTTATCAAGCGGTATAGCAATTTTTAAAGTTTCTGTTAATTTATTTTTCACTGCTTCAGGGTTGGCCGGTCTGCTATCTCCTGTATAGAGATCATTATACATTTCCACACTTAAATTATAAGGATAAGTATATTTTTCAGGATACTTTTTCATCAGTTCCTCATACTTTGCAATTAAGGCGGTTTTATCGCCAGATTTTGAAACCCTGTCTAATTCAAACTCCGTCCAGTAATCATCAGCCGGGTATAAAGATTTTCCTTTTTCGAGCAAAGCAGTTAAATTAGCTTCGTCCTTGTTTTTTGAATAATACTCCGCCAGGTACTGGTAAATATTTAAATATTGCTGGCCCGATAAATTAGCATCGGTTAGCTTTTTGTAAAAACTAATGGCAGAAGCCTCGTCTTTAGCATTGGTAGCAGCAATTGCAGTATTTAAAATTAACGAAGTATCCAGCCCTGGAAATTTAAATCCGTTGTATTCATAGTTTTTAGATTTTACATAATCCTCCACCAGTAAAGCATTTTTAAATCCTTCAAAAGAAAGAGGGAAATTTTTAGCATTAAATTCTTTTGCGCCAATATCAAAATATCCGTTGTACAAATCAAAGTATGTAGCATGGTTTTCCTGTACAAAAGCTTCCTCCTTAGCATCCATTTGCTGGTATTTTTTTAATGCTTCAAAAGCCTCTGCTTTTAATTTCAGTGCATCTGCTGAACTTAATCCAGAATCTTTAGAGGCTGTATTGTAAATTCTGCCTTTGTAAAACCATGCAAGAGATGATTTTGCATTTTTTGCATCTGCTATAAATTTATCAAGCCCTTCCTTGGCTTTTTTGTTTTGCCCCAAAAGCATCATTTTATTAATATCATCAAGGCTTTGGCCAAAAATTGCGGTGCCTGCAAAAAGCAGCATAATAAAAAAACAATATTTCTTCATTCTATTTTATTTTTAGGTGATAAAGATATTAGTTAATTGCGTATAAGGATGATTTTTTAACCAGTTTTTCATAAACCATGCCATAAAACTGTTCCATAAAATAAAGACGATAAAAAAACTAAAGTTGGCTAAATTGCAGCTGTTTTTAACATTACTTTGATTACACAAAATACCATACAGCAAATACTCAGCCGCATAGATATTGTAGAGATTGTGGGCTCGTTTGTAAAATTAAAAAAAAGAGGCACTAATTATATTGGCCTCTGCCCTTTTCACAACGAAAAATCGCCTTCGTTTACCGTATCTGCCGCTAAAGAAATTTACAAATGTTTTGGCTGTGGCCGCAGTGGCAACTCCATAAGCTTTTTAATGGAGGCCGAAAAGTACAGCTATGCCGAAGCCTTACGCTGGCTTGCCGCAAAGTACAATGTAGAAATTGAAGAAACAGAAACCAGCCCCGAATACAAACAGCAACAACAGGTTGCCGACAGCCTTTACATCATCAACAACTTTGCACAAAAATTTTTTACTAATGCCTTGTTTAATACAGAGGAAGGCCAGGATATTGCTTTAAGTTATTTAAAACAACGGGGCTTTAGAGAAGAAATAATTAATAAATTTCAATTGGGTTTTAACCCCGAGGCCAGGGATAGCTTTACAAAAGAAGCTTTGGCCAATCAATACAATTTAGAATACCTGCAAAAAAGCGGATTGGTAAATGTTAGAGATGGTAATGCGTATGACAATTACAGGGGAAGAATAGTTTTCCCTATCCATAATCAAAGCGGAAAAGTATTGGGCTTTGGTGCCAGGATTATTAAGAACAACGATAAAGCACCTAAATATATTAACACGCCTGAAAATGAAATTTATGTAAAAAGTAAATTGCTGTACGGCAGTTATTTTGCAAGGCTGGCTATTGATAAAGCAGATGAATGTTTATTGGTGGAAGGCTATACGGACGTAGTTAGTTTACACCAGGCCGGTATAGAAAACGTGGTGGCCAGTGGTGGTACCTCTTTAACACCAGACCAGTTAAGGCTGATAAAAAAATATACCAATAACCTTACTATTATTTATGATGGCGATAATGCAGGTATAAAAGCTGCACTGCGTGGGTTGGATTTAGCATTAGAAGAAAGCCTGAATGTAAAATTGGTTTTAATACCGGATAAAGAAGATCCCGACAGTTACGTAAACAAAGTTGGTGCTGCTGCTTTTGCAAATTTTATTGCAGAAAATAAAAGAGATGTAATTTTATTTCAGTTGGATATTGCATTAAAAGATGCAGGCACCGACAGTAATAAAAAATCCATCATTGTAAACCAGATTGCCGAAACCATTGCAAAAATTAATAAGGCAGAAGATTTTACCAAGCAGCAGGATTATATAAAACAATGCTCCGAAATTTTAAAGATTGAAGAAAGTGGTCTGCATGCTTTGGTAAATAAATTTATAAGAGAAAAAGTTACCAAGGCAGAAAACCAATCGTACAGGGAAGAAAGGAGTGATACAAATATTTTATCAGCCCAAACAGAAGATGACACTCTCTCTTTATTTAACAAAGATGAAATGCACGAAAGGGCCATGGTAAGAAGTTTGCTGGAGTTCGGTTTAAAAGACTGGGATGAAGAACAAAAAGTAGCCAATTATATTTTTAAAGAAATTGAATTAAACCAGTTAGAGGAATTGATTGACAATAAAGATTTAGTACATGTGGTACAAACTTATAAAACATGGTACAACGAAGGGATAGAACCCACACCTAAAAATTTTTTATATCACGATAATTTAAAAATGAGTTCGCTGGTGGTAAGCATCATGGATTTTAATTATGAAATTAGCCCCAAATGGTCTGAACATTTTGAAGGCCATATTCCTACCAGGGAAGATCTGTTTAAGGAAGAAGTTTTTAGCACCCTTAATTACCTAAAATTAAAAAAGATAAAAAGGCTGATGGATGAAAACCAGCGTGACCTGGAAAAATCTTTAATCTCCGAAGAGCAAATGATTTTAGTACAAACACACCAGCACCTTAAACAAATGGAAATAGAATTGACCAAACAATTGGGTACAGTAATTTTTAAGTAACTTATTTTTGATTAAAATTTTTCTTTTGGGCTATTAATTTTTCCATGGTAGTTTCCAGGCGCTTAGTTTTAGTTTCTTCTTTTTTTGCACTTACAATCCACTCCACATATTCCCGTTTATGGCTAAACGCAAGCGAATCAAAAAATGCAGCAGCAGTTTTATTTTTTTCCAGCATTTTTTGTAACGCTGCAGGTGTCTCAATAGTTCGGTTTGTGTAGTCTACACCCGGTGCTGGGTTTGCAGAAGAAAATGAAGGCGCTTTATTAGTTTCTGTATCCGGCTTTTTAAATCTTGCAGCACTCCACAAGTTATCTACCGCAATCAGCCGTACTGTTTCAAAACCATGTTCAGTAATAAAATCCCAGTTGGCATCCCTGCATAAGTCACTTGCAATTTTTGAGGAAGCTTTAGGATAAGCAACCCAAAATTTAGCTTCGGCATGTAAAGCCGGTATTACTTCTGTTAATATTTCTTTCAATTGTTTTTGGCTAAATGCAAATATTAAAGCAAAATCAATTTTCCTAATTTTAAGTAAAGGTGTTACATTTTTAGAGAAAGAAAGTTTGATGAATTGTTTTTCAATGGCAAGTGGCAAACCCTGCAACAGCAAATTTTTTTCATCACCCAGTTGCAATTTTTCCAATAAAGATTGAGAAGACATAGGCAAAACAACAGTTAATTTTAATAATTATTATACCAACAACAAAACAATTATTGACTGCAAAAATGCAGCTAATTTAAAAGAAGTTTTTTCCGGAGGGTTAAAAGTTGTATAACAGCAAGACTGTTTAGAACTGTAAAATTAAACATTAAGTTTGGTAGATAAAAGTTTAAACAAAAAAAACTCTGCAGTTTGCAGAGTTTTTTTATTATATAGAATATTTTATTTATTTATAGGTTTATAATAAGTCAGCGCTTCAGGCATATTCTTCTCTAAGTTTGCAATCCTTCTGTCATCAGCCGGGTGAGTTGATAAAAACTCCGGTGGCTTAGCATTACCACCAGCAGCAGCCATTCTTTGCCAAAAAGGAATTGCCTCTCTTGGATTATAACCAGCCATTGCGGCAAAATTTAATCCTAAACGATCAGCTTCGAGTTCTTGATTTCTACCATTGGGTAATAAAACACCAACTTGTGCAGCCGGAGCAAAAATATTATTAAACAGGCTGTTATATTTTGAATTACCTGATGTAGCAATATTACCTACAATTTCTAAACCTTGTGCAATAGCACCTTGGCTCATACGTTCGTTACCGTGGTGCGCTACTGCATGCGTAATTTCATGGCCAAGCACAATTGCTAAACCTGCTTCATTTTGTGTATAAGGTAACAGGCCTGTGTACACCACCACTTTTCCGCCGGGCATACACCATGCATTTACAGCTTTATCGTTTACTAAATTAAATTCCCATTTGTATCCGTCCAATTCTGCAGCAAGGCCTTTACCACGATAATATTGAGTAATAGCTGCAGCAATTCTGCCGCCTACACGGCGAACCATTTCTGCATCTTTACTGGTATTTTCACTAACCACCTGGTTTTGAGATAAAAAACTTCTGTATTCAGTAACAGCCATTTGCTGCAATGATGCTTCTGAAAAAAGCCCCAGTTGCTTGCGGCCTGTAATTGCATTTCTTGAGCATGCTGCTAACAGCGAAACTGAAAATAATAAGATAAATACTTTTTTCATTTTGTTTGAGTTTTAATTATAGTATGTAATAAACAATTGGCGTACCAATTTTAATAACTTCAAAAATCACAAAATGTAATTTTAAGTTAAGACGTAAATTTTTAAGATAAGGTTGTAGAGAAAATGTTAATCGTTGCGGCGGCGTGATTTTCTTCTGTCACGGTGTTTAAGTATTGGTACCCTGCTTTCAACGCCACGTAATATGCGGCCAATATTTTTTTGATGGGTTAAGATAACCAATGAAGCCACTAACAGTGCAAATATTCGGTATAATATTTCATGCTCATTCCATATCCACAATACACAAATGGGTAAAAATAATGCTGCTAATATTGAGCTGAGGGAAACATAACGGGTTACATAAAGTACAATTAAAAAAACACCCACACAGCTAATGGCAACTACAGGTTGCACTGCCAGCAACATTCCAAATAAAGTAGCCACTCCTTTACCCCCTTTAAAATCGGCAAAAATGGGGAATATATGCCCCGCTACTGCGGCAAGGCCCAAACCAATCATAAAATTGGTACGGTACAATTCCATATCGGGACTGAAGTAATAAGGGAGAAAATTATATAAAGCAACGGCTACTGCACCTTTTAAAATATCAAGCACCATTACAATAGTACCATATTTGCTACCCAGCACCCTGAAAGTATTTGTAGCTCCCATATTGCCACTTCCGTAATCCCTGATATCTACACCAAAAAATTTTTTGCTTATAATTAAAGCGGTAGGAATGGAGCCGATTAAATATGCAATTATGATAAGAAGTAATTCTTTCATGCGATTCTTTGAGTTGAGTTGAACATCACAAAAATAATGAATTATGAGTTTACTTAACCTTAATTTAATTACAAAATTCAAACGTATTTAAATTATATAAATATCTCAATCTGCTCTATACTCAGCTTTAACGCATATCCAGTCTTTTTGGTGTGTAAAAGATTGTAAAACTATACCGTTTACAGTCAGAGATTCCCTAATTGAAGCTTCATCAGTAATTAAAAAACCACTCAATAATATTTGACTGCCAGGCATACATGCTTTAGCGATAAGGGGCATATTTTGCAAAATAATATTCAAATTTATATTGGCAAGAATAATATTGTACGTCTGGTTAAGAGGAATGATTTCTGCTTTTTGCAAAAAGATATTTTTTGAATTGTTTGTAACAATATTTTCTTTCGCATTCTCTATGCTCCAGTCATCATTATCAATTGCAGTAATTGCAGAGGCTCCCATTTTTTCAGCTAAAATTGCCAGCACACCTGTACCCGTACCAAAATCTACAACAGATGTATTTTTAAAATTTAAAGCACTCATTTGTTCCATCATTAAAAAGGTGGTGGCATGATGGCCGGTACCAAAACTCATTTTTGGGGTAATGATAATTTCGTGCTGCACATTTTTTACCGGCTGATGAAAACCTGCACGTATAGCCGCAAAATTATTTACAACAACAGGGTCAAAACTACTCTCCCACTGTGCGTTCCAGTTTTGCTGTTCAATTACTGTTAATTGATACGACAGGCTATTACTGCTGGCAACAGCGTCTAAAGTTTCTTTATCAAATTTTGTTTCGGGAATAAAAGCTTTTAATTCGTTTTCGTTTTCTTCAAAACCATCAAAGCCAATATCTGCAAGCAGGGCAATCAGTATTTCGTTTTGTTCGGCAGAATTGGTGTTAATTTTAATTTCGATGTGTTTCATTTTATCAATTTAATAAAAAACCGCAGGAAAAATCCTGCGGCTGTGAATATGTAATGTGATTGATTAATTCTGCTGCTCACCCTGCTGCGGCTTGGGCTGCATATCGGGTTTTGGTATTAAAGCTTTGCGGCTTAATTTAAACTTACCGGTCTTTTGATCAACATCAAGCAACTTCACTTTTACTTTATCGCCTTCTTTAAAAATACCATCCATAGTTTCTAAACGCTTCCAGCTTATTTCACTAATGTGCAGCAAGCCTTCTTTTTTAGGAAGGAATTCTACGAAAGCACCAAATTCTTTAATGCTCTTAACTGTTCCTTCGTATGTATCCCCAACAACTGGTGTAGCTACTAAACCTTTAATCCATGCTAAAGCTTTTTCCAGTCCTTCTTTTTGTGCAGAGAAGATACTTACCTCACCAGCATTATTCACTTCTTCAATATTAACTGTAGCACCGGTTTCTCTTTGTATTTCCTGAATTACTTTGCCACCGGGTCCTATCACGGCACCAATATACTCTTTGTCGATAATAATTTTAACCATACGTGGTGCATGAGGTTTAACTTCTGCTCTGGCGGCAGGCATACACTCGTACATCGCATCTAAAATGTGTAAACGGCCGGCACGTGCCTGAGCTAAAGCCTTACGCATAATGTCCATGCTCAAGCCATCAACTTTAATATCCATCTGTACGCCACAAATACCATCACGGGTTCCTGTAACTTTAAAATCCATATCTCCCAAATGATCTTCATCACCCAAAATATCTGTAAGCACTGCAAACTGGTCGCCTTTTTTTATTAAGCCCATTGCAACACCACTAACGTGTTTAGGTAAAGGCACACCTGCATCCATTAATGCTAACGAACCTGCACAAACTGTTGCCATTGATGATGAGCCATTGCTTTCTAAAATATCACTTACTACACGAACGGTGTAAGGGTAATCGCTGCCGGGCATCATCTTTTTTAAACTACGCATGGCAAGGTTACCATGTCCAACTTCTCTGCGGCCAACACCTCTCATCATTTTTACTTCACCTGTAGAAAACGGAGGAAAGTTATAATGCAAAATGAATTTTGTATAATCAGATTTGTGTGCACTTTCAACCAATAATTCATCTAAAGGTGTTCCGAAAGTAACTGTTGTAAGTGATTGTGTTTCACCTCTTGTAAATAAAGATGAGCCGTGTGGGGTTGGTAAAATATTGGTTTCCATTGCAAGAGCACGAATATCTTCTGTACCTCTTCCATCCAAACGTTTCTTATCATTCAAGATCATATCCCTTACCACGTAATATTGTAATTCGCCAGTATAATGACCAATCAATTTTTTATCTGCATCAGGTAATTCCTCTCCCAAAAATGTTTTTACTTCTTCGTGCAGTGCTTTATAAGCATCGCTTCTTTCATGCTTTGCAGATGCTGAAGAAGAAATCGTATGCATTTTATCTTTTGCAAAAGCAGTTATCTTTTCATTTAATTCTTCGTTGCGATAAGGTTTGGTGTATTCTCTTTTTGCAGTCAAGCCAAGCTGTTCCCTAAGTTCTGCTTGTGCTTTAATTTGTACTTTAACAGCTTCGTGACCTAATTCAATTGCTTTAATTAAATCTTCTTCCTGGCATTCGTTAGCTTCACCTTCTACCATCATAATATTTTTATCAGTAGCGGCAATTATAAATTCTAAATCGCATGCTGCTAATTCGGTACGGCTTGGGTTTACTATAAACTCACCATTCTTTCTGGCAATACGCACTTCCGAAATAATTTCCTGAATGGGAATATCTGAAACAGCTAAAGCTGCAGAAGCCGCAAGGCAAGCTAATGCATCAGGCATAACTTCAGCATCGCTTGATATAAGGCTTATAAGTACCTGAACATCACATAAATAATCTTCTGGAAAAAGCGGACGTAAAGCCCTGTCTATTAATCTTGAAGTAAGAATTTCGTAATCATTTAACCTGGCTTCTCTTTTAAAGAAAGAGCCCGGCACACGGCCGGCAGAAGCAAATTTTTCCTGGTAATCTACAGATAATGGAAAAAAGTTTTGGCCATCTTTAGGCTCTTTGTTGGCAACAACTGTTGCTAATAAAATACAATTGCCCTGGCGAACAGTAACAGCGCCATCTGCCTGGCGGGCAATTTTGCCTGTTTCGATGGTAACCATGCGGCCACCGCCAATATCAAAAGTTACAGATTTTGGTTGTAGTAAAGACATAAATACTATTTATGATTTGGGATTGCCGATTTAAGATTTACTTAAACCCTAACCCCGGTGAGTTAATTACGTAAAAAAGAATAATTCCCAACCGTAAAATTTCAGTTGGGAATTATTGCTATTACATACTTGGAATAATTTATTTACGAAGGCCTAATTTTTCAATTAAACTTCTGTAGCCTGTAAGGTCGTGTTTGCTCAGGTAAGTTAACAAGCGCTTGCGCTGACCCACCATTTTCATCAAACCTCTTTGAGAAGAAAAATCTTTTTTGTTGATTTTCAGGTGTTCTGAAATGGAATTGATACGCTCTGTTAATAAAGCGATTTGGCCCTCAATAGACCCTGTGTTAGTGGCTTTACCACCATAAGTTGAAAAAATACTTGCTCTTTTTTCGATTGTTAAATAAGGCATCTCTTTGTTTTTTTAATAACGTCTTTGTTATGTTTCTTTTATAATTGTGTGCAAAAGTACATAAAAAAATGGTTTTTACGAGGTGAATTGAGGATTTTTTTTGAATATTGCCAAATATGAAACCGTCGTTCGCCATAATAGGCTGTGGAAGAATTGCTAAAAGGCATGCTGAACAAATAATAAAACATGGAATACTGTCGGCTGTTTGCGATATAATTCCTGAAAAAGCCAATGAACTGGCTGCAATTTACAATGCCACAGCTTACTATTCCATAGAAGATTTGCTTGCCAATGAAAAGAATATAAAGGTGGTTAGTATTTGTACTCCAAATGGTTTACACGCCATTCATTCTATAAAAGCACTGGAAGCTGGCAGTAATGTTTTGTGTGAAAAGCCATTATGCATTAACACAACAGATGGAGAAAAAATGATTGAAACCGCACTCAACTGCAATAAAAAACTGTTTGTAGTTAAACAAAATCGCTACAATCCCCCCGTTGCTTTTTTAAAAGATTTGATTGATACTGACAAACTGGGTAAAATTTACAGCTTTCAAATAAACTGTTTTTGGAACAGGCCGAATGAATATTATAATGGTTGGAAAGGAACGAAAGATTTAGATGGCGGAACACTATTTACCCAATTCAGCCATTTTATTGATTTGTTGTATTGGCTATTGGGAGATGTAGCTGCGATTAAAACCAATTCCAAAAACTTTGCGCATGCATCAATTGAATTTGAAGATACCGGTATAGTTTTATTTGAAATGAAAACAGGCGCTATTGGATCTTTAAACTATACCGTAAACAGTTTTAATAAAAATATGGAGGGCTCGTTTACGGTTTTTGCAGAGAAAGGAACTATTAAAATTGGAGGACAATATTTAAACGAATTAGAATATTGCAACGTAGAGGGAATTACTAATCCTGAATTGCCCAAAGGTAATCCGGCCATTGGTTATGGGTTTTACCAGGGCAGCATGAGCAAACATGATAAAGTGTATGAAAATTTAATTAAGGTATTGAAAGATGATGAACATGAATTTGCCAGTGCGGAGGAAGGATTGAAAACAGTGGAGATAATTGAGCGGATATATGAAGCCCCCTCCGCCCCCTGAAGGGGGAACTTATACTCTAATGAAAGAAATAGCTTTACATAAAGAGACCAATGCCTGAAGATTTAAAAACAACTCACGAATCCGCAAACACCAATGTTCCCCCTTCAGGGGGCGGAGGGGGCTGTATTTTTTTTACAGTTACCACCGATCTTACTTACGACCAGCGCATGATCCGTATTTGCACATCACTTGGTAATGCAGGATATAAAATAACATTGGTGGGAAGAAAAATGAAAGCATCTCTTCCGCTGTCATCGCAACCATTTTTACAAAAAAGATTGTTTTGTTTTTTTGAGAAAGGGAAACTGTTTTATGCCGAATATAATATTCGTTTGTTTTTTTATTTACTTTTTAAAAAGATCGATTGTGTTGGAGCAATTGATCTTGACACTATTTTACCGGGCTACTTCATTTCTAAAATAAAAAAAATAAAAAGGGTTTACGATGCACATGAATTGTTTTGCGAAATGAAAGAGATTGTAACAAGGCCCACAATTTATACAATTTGGAAAAAGATTGAACGTTTTACTGTCCCCAAATTTGCATGCGGCTACACCGTTAACCAGCCTATTGCCGATGAATTTAAAAAAATGTATGACGTAAATTATAAAGTAATAAGGAATATTGCATTACTGAGAGAAATAAATCTAACCCAAAAAAAAGAAAAATTTATTTTATACCAGGGTGCAGTAAATGAAGGCCGGAGTTTTGAAACACTTATCCCTGCAATGAAAGAAGTGAACTGCAAACTTATTATTTGCGGTGATGGAAATTTTATGCAGCAGGCACAGCAATTAGTAACCACTAATAACTTACAGAATAAAATAATTTTTAAAGGTAAAATAAAACCTGATGAATTAAGAAGTATTACACAACAGGCATACATTGGTATTACACTGTTTGACGATAAAGGATTAAGCAATTATTATTCTTTAGCCAACCGTTTTTTCGATTACCTGCATGCAGGCATACCGCAGTTGTGTGTAAGTTACCCGGTGTATAAAGAAATAAACGAAAAGCACCATATTGCAATTTTAGTTGATGATATCAGCGCAAAAAATTTGGCCTTACAACTGAACAATTTACTGGAGAATGAAGTTGTATACAAGGAGTTGGAGCAAAATTGTTTAAAAGCAAGAGAAGATTTAAACTGGCAGGAGGAAGAAAAAAAATTATTAGCTTTTTATAAAAACTTACTTGGATAAACATTTACATATCGTAACCCTTGATGTGCCCTGGCCTGCTGATTATGGCGGCGTGGTAGATCTTTTTTACAAATTGAAAGCTTTACATCTTCTTGGTATAAAAATTCATTTACATTGCTTTACACAAGATAGAAAACCACAGGAAGAATTAAATAAATACTGTGTTTCGGTAAACTATTATCAGCGTAAAAAAAATAACAGCAGTTTTTCTTTTCGTATTCCATTAATTGTAAAAAGCAGGCAGCATGATGAATTGATTGCTAATTTAAAAAAAGATGACCACCCCATTTTATTAGAAGGCATTCATTGTACCTATTACCTGCACAACGGAGCATTGAATAACAGAAAAATTGCAGTGCGCCTGCACAACGTCGAATTTGAATATTACAAACAACTGGCAAAAAACGAAAGCAATCTTTTTAAAAAATTGTATTTTATTCACGAAAGCAGGTTATTGTATAAATATGAAAAAGCCATTGCCAACAAGGCCACTATTATTGCTGTAAGCGAACATGACGCAACGGTTTATAAACAACTATTTGATGCAAAAGATATTTTTTACCTGCCGGTTTTTATTCCGCATACTTTAGCCGTGGGGGATGCTGGCAAAGGATGTTTTTGTTTGTACCATGGTAATTTGTCCATCAACGAAAATGAAACTGCAGTAATTTGGCTTTTACAAAATGTGTTTAATACTTTAGAAATCCCTTTTGTAATTGCAGGAAAAAATCCTTCTCAAAAATTACTTCAGCTTGCACATCAGCACAAACAAACTTGTATTGTAGCCAACCCCGGCGAAAAAGAAATGCAGGATATGATAACAAAGGCACAACTGCATGTGCTGCCCTCTTTTAACAACACTGGTATAAAATTAAAATTGTTAAATGCATTATTTAATGGCCGGCATTGTATAGTAAACAGCGCAGGAGTGGAAGGCAGCGGCCTGGAAGGTGTTTGCCATATTGCAAACGACGCCACATCTTTTAAAAAAATAATTGAAGAAATGTATCAGCAACCATTTACAGAGCAGGAAAAAGAAAAGCGCCAGGGCTTCTTGCAAACAATTTATAATAACGAAGCCAATGTGATAAAACTAATCGGATATTTAGGATTATAGCAACAAAACATCCTAATTCCTAATCCCAAATTACAAATTCCTTACACCCTTACATTTCAATAGAAGCATTATCCCACACCTTATTCCTTTCCGTTTTAATCATCCGTGCAGGAAATTTATTGATCACCATGTAATCATGTGTAGCCATAATTATAGTGGTGTTGTAATCTCTGCAAATATGAAAAAGTAACTGCATAATTTCGTCACTCGTTTCAGGGTCAAGGTTACCGGTAGGTTCATCGGCCAAAATTAATTTAGGCGAATTTAATAATGCCCTTGCCACATCCACCCTTTGCTGTTCTCCCCCGCTCAATTCAAAAGGCATTTTAAACCCTTTGGTTTTTAAACCCACTTTATCCAGCACATCTGCAATTTTTTCATTCATTAATTTATCATCCTTCCAACCGGTAGCTCTTAAAACAAATTTTAAATTTTCATTTACATTCCTGTCGGTAAGCAATTGAAAATCCTGGAACACCACACCAAGGTTACGGCGCAAGAAAGGTACTGTCTTCCACGTTAGTTCTTTTAAATTATGGCCCACCACCCAGCCTTCGCCTTCCGTCAATTGTAAATCGCCGTACATGGTTTTAAGCAAACTGCTTTTTCCCGTTCCGGTTTTACCCACCAGGTAAACAAACTCGCCTTTTTCAATGCTAATGTTAACATCGCTTAAAATAAGACTGCTACCCTGATAAATATTTACATTTTTTAATTCGACAATAGATTGAGACATAAATTGGTTTGATGTTTAACTCCTATCCCTAAAGGGAGAAATGGAGAAATTTGTGTTTTATTTTTTTGTTACAAAGCCTTATTAATTCTATTTAGCTTCAGTGGCGTCGCACTCTTCAACAATATTTCTTTATTCAACTTTTATCTAAGCGTAAATAAAATCTTTGCAAGTGGTGCAAATTTAGCTTTTAGTGCCACTACATTAAAATATATTTTCTTCACCATTTGTTAAAAAATGTGAATAACTAAAAAAATAGTTGTAAAACTAAAATATTAGTTTTAAATTTACACAAGCAAATTAAAAGAATGCAAAATGAAAAACTTAACCAAAGCAGAAGAACAGATAATGCAGGTGATATGGAAATTAGAAAAAGCATTTTTGAGAGAAATACTGGATGAATTACCTGCGCCCAAGCCACACAGTAATACAGTGGCTACTATAATTAAGATATTAACCGATAAAGAATTTGTAGGCGTTACTGTTTTTGGAAGAACACATCAATACCATCCGCTTGTTAGTAAAGAAGTGTACAGTAAAAGCAGTATGAAGAGTTTGGTAAAGGGTTATTTTGAAGGCAGCTTCAGCAATGCTGTTTCTTTTATGGTAAAAGAAAACAACATCAGTTTAGATGAGCTGGAATTACTGCTGAAACAGTTGAAGAAAAAATAAAAAACAATTTAAAGTTGAAGGTTTAATGTTGAAAGTTGATTAAACACCAAAAACTTTTTGAAATACTTGTACTATTAACTTTCAATCATCAACATTTAATTAAATAATTATGCTGCCTATCGCCTGGTACCTTTTAAAAGTAATTATCTGCTCCGGCATTTTGTATTGTTATTACTGGTTGCTGCTACGTAACAAAGTTTTTCACAAGTACAACCGCTTTTACCTGATGGCAGCTGTAGTATTATCATTGCTATTGCCATTTATAAAAATAATTTTTTGGCAACCGGCAGCAGAGCAACCCACAGGAGTAATACAAGCGTTGCAGGCAGTTAGCAATGGCGATGAGTATATGGGCAACATAATTATATCTGCCTCATCTAATTCATTTGATATAACCCAACTGTATCCATTGGCATATTTAGCTGTATCGCTTGTGCTATTTATAATTTTTCTGCATACACTCTACAGTATTTTTAATCTTATCAGAAAGTACCCAACACAAATTATTGATAAAATTTCTTTTGTAAATACCGATGCTAAAAGCACCCCATTCTCCTTTTTCAATTATATTTTTTGGAATAACAGTATTAATATAGAAACCACAACAGGCCATCAAATTTTTAAACACGAGCTGGCGCATGTACAGGAAAAACACAGCCACGATAAAATTTTCTCCAATATCATTCTCATCTTTTTTTGGTGTAACCCTTTCTTCTGGCTTATCCGCAAAGAGCTGAACATGATACATGAATTTATTGCCGATAAAAAAGCGGTAGAAGACAGCGACACCGCATCTTTTGCAGCCATGATATTGCAGGCTACTTATCCACAGCACCGGTTTCAACTCACTAATAATTTTTTCTATTCCCCCATAAAAAGAAGATTGCTCATGCTAACTAAAAATAAAAATCCTAAAGTAAATTACTTTGGAAGAGTAATGGTATTGCCGTTGCTGGTTTTAATTTTTGCAGCGTTTACTTTTAAAGTAAAAAACACTTCTTTAGCAAAGCAAGAAACCGCAGGATTAGAAAAAAATAATCTAAATAAATCGCAGCAATTTAAAGACACGGTACCAGTTACAATGATTATGAATACAAAAAATGCTGATACCAATTATTTTAAAACCGATGCATTTAAAACTAAAGCTTTAGTAATAGTTGATTCAAAAGAAATTGGCAACTTAGGTTATAATTATGTAGAAAAAAATAACGCCAATTTTAATACTGCAGTAATATACAACCCTGAAAAGGCTATGAAAATTTATGGTGCAAAAGGCAAATACGGTGTAATTAAATTAACTCAAAAAGATGCTGTTGTAATTACTGCAGATTCTGCTTTTTTTGATGAGAAGAATAACGCTGTTAAATTATCTGGCAATAAAACAGTAGTAAGTGGTGATTTATCGAATACCTTAATTTATATTGATGGAAAAATTTCCACTCCGGAACAATTAAATACAATACCACCTGATAAAATAAGTAATGTAACTGTTGTAAAGGCAATAAACTGGATGATATTATTGATGCCAAAGGAAAAACTGCTATGATAAATGTAACCTTAAAAGCAGATGATTTAAGGGAAGTTGTGGTTGTGGGATATAAAAAACCGACGCCTTTATATGTTGTTGATGGTAAAGTAAAAGAAGACAACTTTAATGTTAATACTATTGCACCGGATAACATTGAAAGTATAAATGTTTTGAAAGGTAATTCTGCAACATTGCTATATGGAGAAAAAGGGAAAAATGGGGTTGTAGAAATAAAAACAAAAAATAAAAATGTAACTGAAGTTATTGTTCAGGGATACAAAAAAACAACTCCATTATACATTATTGATGGAAAAGAATCTACTAAAGAAGATGCAGACAAGATAAATCCTGAAAGAATAGAAGAAGTAAGAGTGATAAAAGAAATCACAGCGCTGCAGATATATGGAGAAAAAGGGAAAAATGGGGTGGTGATAATTAATTTAAAACCAGAAAAAAGTCCTCCCTATATCAACAGGTTAACTTCCTACGGCGATTTAAATAACCAGGGAACAAGCCCGTACTTTGAAGTGGATGGCAAAGAATACAAAAGGTACACCCTTGTAAAATATATGAAGGAAACAGGTATAGAACATTTTGACGAAATAAAAATGTACGATAAAATTGAAGGCCCTAAAAAATTTGGAGCAAAAGCAGATGACGGAGCAATAATAGTTACCATTAAAACTGATAATACTTTTAAAGTATTTACCAAGACTGAAATTGAACCATCCTTTGCCGGCGGTGATGATGAATGGAGAAAGTATTTAATGAAAAATTTAAACCCGGATATTCCGGTGTATGAAGGATGGAAAGCGGGCACCTATACCATCGTTGTTCAGTTTATTGTACATGCAGACGGAACTGTAAGTGACGTTACTACCACCAATTATCAAAACAGTAAAACTGCACAACATTGTATCAGTTTAATAAAGCAAAGCCCCAATTGGAAACCCGCCATTCAAAATGGCAGACCAGTAAATGCTTACCGTAAACAACCAATTACTTTTGTGGTGGAAGGAAATAAAAAATCTGTAACAGCTAACTTATTAAGTAATCCTTTGTTAAATATTTGAATATAATACAAACAAATTCCTATTCTGGAATATAGTTTTTATTTTAGCAAATGATTTGCCTTTTAATAAAAACGTATTTTCTTAACCCTCAAAAAATATTATCGCTTTTATCTGTGATGTTGATAATATTTTTTGCACCCCATATACAAGCACAAATTCTTACAGTTAAAACACCTTCAAAACAAATACCCGAATTTACTGTAGGCAATATTATTGGCACAAGGGTAAACATTGATTCATTTAAATTGCAAAAAGAAATAAAAGTTACAACCGGTTTTAAATTTAAAAGTGCCTCTGTATATTTTTCGGGAGCAAATTTTCAAAATGTAAAAGTTGCTTTTTTAGATACAAGTGCATTATTTCGTTTAGATACACTATTTGCCAGATGTATGCCAGGTTCAGTTGTAACATTTGATAATATTAAATTAATCAATAAGAAAGCGGAAGAAATTACGATAGCGGGTAAGGCTTATTTTTTTTATGGAGGTGCATATGTAAATATTGACTCCAGCAGATATCCCGGAAATATTAATGAAATCTTTGAGTTAAGTAAGAAAATTTTTATCTCTGGTACCATTTATTTTTCAGGCGAAAATTTTCATAATGTTCTTACTGTTCACACCGGGGAAAATGATTTGTTAAAAAACTTAATTGCCAGATGTAGCCCTGGCAGCATTATAAGTTTTGAAAACTGCATCTTTAAAAATACTGATGGTACACTTGCAAAACCTATAACCAAATCAATAAAATTGGAATAATATCCTAATACACTATCTCCTCCCCATCTACCTTAATCACTAATTCTTTTTTATCACTCTCCTCTACCCTGCCAATAATTTGTGCAGCAATACCAAATTTATTAGCCTCGGCAATCATAGTTTCCGCATCCTTGGCATTGCAGTAAATTTCTAAGCGGCAACCCATGTTGAATACTTCGTACATTTCCCGGTTATTGCTGCCGCTGTTCTTTTTAATGATGTTAAAAATTGCAGGCGCTTCAAATAAATTGTCTTTTATAATTTTCAGGTGTCTTGACGGTTTAGAACCGTCTGACACCTGAGAAGGCAAATACTTCATACACTTCGTTTGTCCGCCGCCGCTACAATGTATAAGACCGTGAATTTTTTCAAAATGATTTTGCAACAATGATTTTAATACAGGAGCATAAGTTCTGGTAGGGCTTAAAATAAGTTGGCCAACGGTTGCGGTGCTAGAAATACTGTCCGTTAACTTTTGCTTTCCAATATACACCACATCATCATCCAAATTATTATCAAAACTCTCTTTATAATTCTTGGCATAAAAATTACTCAGCACATCGTGCCTTGCACTGGTAAGGCCGTTGCTGCCAATACCGCTGTTGTATGCAGTTTCGTAAGTGGCTTGCCCGTAACTGGCAAAACCAACAATTACATCACCAGCTTTTATTTTATCGTTGCTAATAATTTTATCTTTAGGCCAGCGGCAGGTCATGGTGCCGTTAACCGCAATAGTACGCACTACATCACCCACATCAGCAGTTTCGCCGCCGAGGTAGTGAATATTCACACCAAATGTTTTTAAGGTATCAAATAAATCCTGGCTGCCGGTAATAATTTGTTCCAGCACGGCGCCGGGTATTAAATTTTTATTTCTGTCGATGGTAGAGTTGAAAACAATATTATCATAAATGCCTACGCATAACAGATCATCTAAATTCATCACAATCGCATCCTGTGCAATGCCTTTCCAAACAGTAATATCACCCGTTTCTTTCCAGTACAAATAAGCCAGAATACTTTTTGTACCGGCACCATCGGCATGCATAATGTTTACAAAATCATCATCGCCGCCTAAAAAATCGGGATACACTTTGCAAAAAGCATTGGGAAATAAACCCTGTTCGAGGTTTTTAACAGCCGCATGCACTTCTTCTTTTTGGGCAGATACGCCACGTTTACTGTATAAAGACATTGTGAATGGTCAATTGTGAATAGTGAATAATGAATCGGGCGCAAATTACAAACGAATTATCCATTATCCATTAAATAATTATCCATTATTCATTATAAATTTATCCATTAGATTTGCAAGTCTTTAAAGAAAAAGAATAAGATCTAATTTAAAAAGCTGCAGTTCCCCTTCAGGGGTTAGGGGCAATTTATCCATTAGATTTGCACAACTTTCCTATGCAGGTACATCATAACATAGATAATTTGCCGGTTTTTAAAAATGCGGTCATTACCATTGGCACATTCGATGGGGTACACAGCGGCCACCAGCAAATTATAAATACACTTAAAGATGCAGCAGTGGCGGCAGGTGGCGAATCTATCATCATCACCTTTCATCCGCATCCACGTAAAGTGGTTTCCTCTGCCGTTACGGGCATCAGGCTCATCAATACACTAAGCGAAAGAATTGAACTTATAGAAAAAGCCGGCGTAGATCATTTGGTGGTAGTGCCTTTTACCGATTATTTTGCCAACCAAACTGCCGAAGAATATATCAAAGATTTTTTGGTAGATAAATTTCAGCCACATACCATCATCATTGGGTACGACCATCGCTTTGGCAGAGAACGTATGGGTGATTATAAACTGATGGAAGAAAAAGCCATCGTATATAATTATCAGCTTATGGAAATTCCTTTGCATTTGCTGGACACTATAAAAGTAAGCAGCAGCAATATCCGTGAAGCAATTTTACACGGCCATGTGGAAGAAGCCAACCAACTGCTGGGCTACACTTTCTTTTTTGAAGGCGAAGTAGTGCATGGCGATAAAATTGGCCGCACTATTGGCTACCCCACTGCCAACCTTAAAAGCACCGACGAAGAAAAAATTGTTTTAGGTGATGGTATTTATGCAGTGTACACCGAGGTTGATGGCAGCCGTTACAAGGCCATGATGAGTATTGGTTTCAGGCCCACGGTAAATGGAAAAAAACGTGTGGTGGAAGTAAATATTTTTAATTTTGAAACAGAAATCTACGGTAAAACCATAAGGGTGTATGTAAAAAAATATTTACGCAGCGAAGTAAAATTTAATGGCCTGGAAGAATTGAAACAACAACTGCACAGGGATAAGGAAGATAGTTTAGCGGTTTTATAAAACTTCGTTTTACATTTTTTGTTACGGGCATTTGTTTATTAATTTGGCATTGTTGCGTCGCACTCTTGTACGGCATAACATTGGGGAACTTTTATTGTAGCGGAGAATGGAGCGAAAGTTTCGTGAAGTCACGAACCAAGGCGAAGGTGATCCATAAAACATGATTAAAGTTTAATAATGATTTAATGCACAAGAGTGCGACGCCACCGAAATTGAACAAAGAAATATAGCCCGGCTCAAAAAAAAAACAAAATTGCTGAAAGCTTTTTATTTTCTACGCAATCATCTTCACCACCATTTCCTTCATCAGCGATGCATCGGAAGTGCCGGTATCGCCAACGCCTACACCTTTTAAATTGTAATGGTGCAGTAATAATAAAATTCTTTCAATACCGTCGTAGCCGTAATTGCGGATGGTTTCTAATGCATTTTTTACGGCGGTGCTGTTAAAATAAAAATGTGGTTTCAGAGCGGCTTCGCTTTTATCGTTCATACCAAAAACGGTATATACTTTACTAAAGTTGGCATACAGTGCCGGCAGAACCATTTGTATGGGTGCGGCTTTGGGATTGCCTTCAAAATACTGTATAATTTTTATGGCTTTGGCCAAATCTTTTTTTGCAATGGCGGCCTGCAGTTCAAAAACATTATACTCCTTGCTGATGCCGATAAACTTTTCAATATCATCTTCTGTAATTTCCTTGCGGCCTTTTAAATTAATAGAGAGTTTATCAATTTCGTTGGCCATACGGGTAAGGTCGTTACCAATATGTTCTTCCAGCAAACCCACGGCTTTGCTGCTTATAGAATAGCCTTTACCCGTTACCATTTCTTTTATCCACTCCTGTACTTTAAAATCTTTTAATTTTTCAGATGTAAAAATTTCGGCTGATTGTTTTAAAAGCTTGTACAATTTTGTACGCTTATCGTAAGTTTTAGTTTTGTACGCTATTACAAAAATGGTGGAGCTTAACGGGTGCTCAAAATAACTTTCCAGCTTATCAAGATCTTTCATTTGCTGGGCTTCTTTTAAAAGCACCACCTGCCGCTCGGCAAACATGGGATAACGCTTGCAGGCATTTATTACTGATGGCCAGTCGGCATCTTTACCATAAAAAACGGTAAGGTTAAAACCGGCTTCTGCTTCATCTAAAATTTTATGCTCGGCATAATCCATTACCATATCGATGTAGTAATCTTCTTCGCCTTCAAGCCAGTACAGGGTTTTAAAGCTTTTCTTTTTCCAGTCGTTGATAATTTTTTCGGCACTCATGGCACCAAAGATAAAATATTTTTACAGGCATTGGCTGCTGTTACCCATATAAAAATTGGCATAATTTTAGCGCAATTGCCAACATAACAGCAGTCTGTTATTTATTCACATATTAACACTACAGCTATTTTACTCTTTTTTTAACTTGCTGAATGAATACTTTTGTCAACAATAAAACCCAAATAAATTATGGCTTACGAAAATTTTCCTGCTACTGAAAGTACGCAACCGGCTGCACCACCGCCACCAAAAAACAACATGCGTAATTTACTTACCGGCGGTTTATTGGTTGCACTGTTAGGCACCTGGGGTTATATTCTTTATGATAAGAATCAAACCAAAGAAACTATTCAGTTAAAAGATACTCAGCTTGCTACTACTACCAGCGAAAAAGATCAGCTGCGGAAAGAATTAGACGATGCCACTATGCAGTACGACATGATTAAAACCAGCAGTGCTAACATGGCGCACAGTAAAGACAGCATTGTAACGCAACGTGACAGGGATATTGCCGCCAAGAGAACGCAAATTCAGCAGTTACTCAGTAAAGCCAATGCAACAAAAGAAGAACTGGCTCAGGCAAAAACTTTAATTGCTTCTTTAAATACAGACATTGCCGGATACAAAACACAAATTGAAACACTACAGGGAGAAAAAATTGTTTTGATACAGGAAAAAGAAACGGTTACAAAAGAAAGGGATGTTGTTCAAAAAAACTTTGACTCAGCAAAATCTGTTATCGCAGAAAGAGAAAATGTTATTGATATAGGTTCTACTTTACATGCCAGCAATTTTGCTATAACAGGCATTAACGAAAGAAGAGGCGGCAAAGAAAAAACAACCAGCACCGCAAAACGTGTTGATAAATTACGTATCTCTTTCGACCTGGATGAAAATCGGATTACACAGTCGGGTAATAAAACCATTTATATTTCTATCACCGATCCTAAAGGAACGCCGGTTACCGTGGAAGCTTTAGGCTCAGGTACTTTTAAAACCAGAGAAGGAGAAGATAAATTTTTTACCCAAAAGGTAGAAGTAAATTATACACAGGGCGAGCGCCAAACTATAAATGTTGACTGGAAACAGAACAGCGATTTTGAAACCGGCAATTATAAAATTGAAGTGTACAATAATGGTTTTAAAATTGGCGAAGGTGTTAAGAGTTTTAAAAAGGGCGGATTGTTTGGATAAAGATTTTTTTTGCTGATTAAAATACAAGAACTTCTTCTGTAAACTTTACTTTTAAATTTACAGAAGAAGTTTTTTAGCATAAAAATTTTTGTACTTTTACTAAAATAAAAAATATGGGTGCTGCGCCACTTTTAAAACACAGTATAGCGGCTTATTTAGAAAGCGAAGAAAAATCTGATGTAAAACATGAGTTTTATAAAGGTGAAATTTTTGCTATGGCCGGTGCCTCCATTCAGCATAACCAGATTGCAAGTAATGCCCATGTTGCTATTGGTAGTTTTATAAATGACAAAGGCTGTACTATTTTTCAAAGTGATTTAAAAATTCATGTAGAGCTTAATTCTCTTTTCACTTATCCTGATTTATCGATAGTTTGTGGTACAATAGCAACCTTAGAAAATCATAAAGATATTGTTACAAATCCTTCAGTATTAATTGAAGTACTTTCTGACACTACACAAGATTATGACAGAGGCGGTAAGTTTAAATTATACAGGGATATACCCAGTTTAAAAGAATATATTTTAATATCGAGCCTTGAACTATTGGTTGAAAAATACACCAAACAAGAAGATGGTACCTGGATACTGCATGAATACAAAACTTTAAATGATTTTTTTACAATTGATGTAATTGCAATGCAGGTTGATCTAAAAGGTTTGTATAAAAATGTGGCGTTGGAAGCCACCAATTAATTTGACCGCCATTACAAAATTGCCCTTATAGATGCCCTGCCTACATGCACCGTTTTTGCTTCGCCGGGCTTGCGGCCTTCGTACTGAATGCTTACCTCAAAATTTCCTGCAAGCCGCCTGGTGTATTCTACATTCCACAAATAATTTTTGCCGGGTAATAAACCATCTAAAATAATATAACCTACTGTAGTGTTTGCTGCACCGGGGTAAGCCTTAAAATTAATTTGATTAAAAGTAATTTTAGCATTAAGCGTACTGTTGTTTAAAATATTATACCGAACATCGGCGATAAGCGAATGAGTGATCGCTTTCTCCAATGAATCGATAGTATTTTTTTTATCGCTGAAATTATACGCCAGGCTTAACCGAAAATTTGATTTATAAATATAGGCAACAGAAGGCTCCGCACTGTTTTGCAGAATAAGATAATTACGGTTATTAAATTTTGTACCGCTGGTATTTAATTCGTTTTTAGATTGACGGAAATTTACTGTAGTGGAAAAATTTTTGTTGAGGTTCCATCTTAGTTTTCCAAACAGGTTACGCACTTTTCGGCTTTCGAAGCCGTACGACAGTAAAGTTTTTCCATTGCTTAAACCATGCGTAACATCAAAACCCCATTTTACATTACTGCGGTTAAAAAAATAAGTGTTGGTTAAAAAGGAGTTTAAAGCAAGCAATGTAGTATCTACCAATTGTTTTGTAAACGGATTAAATTTAAATTTACCGGTAGAAATATCTTTTTTATTTATTTGCAAAGAGGAACTGGTGCTGGAGCGGTACAATAATTTTTTTATGCCTTTTGCATTTATGGGCTTTATTATCAACTTTGGGTTAATATCCAAATTGTAATTAAACTGTACATAATTTGCTTTTACATATTCGTTGCTTGGTGTAAAAAGCTTTACGTACTTACGCTGATCCTGAAAAACAGCAATTTCAAATTCATTTAATTCTTTTATGCCGTTTGCATTATAATCTATCCAGGTATATTCGCCCTGCCCTGCCGGTACTTCAAAAAAAGTAAATTCTCTTTTTTGCTCCTGCCCCGAACCAAGCTCATACAAAATATTTCCGTTTAATAATCCCTTAAATTCTTTAAAAGCATATTCGGTACGGCCCAGTAAACTTTCATCAGGCCGTTGCCTGCTGATGCTGCTGTTTAAAATATGCAGCTTACGGTAAGTGATATTTATTTTCAACTGCCGGTCTTCATTCTTCATCACTTCAGTAAAAAAATTATAGTTATCACTTTTATCTGCCTGCTGTAATTTTGTTTGTACGGGCAATAAATCATTTCTTGTAAAATAAGACAGCCCCCATTTGTTTAACTTATTGGGATTTGATTTTACATACACCTGCCAAATATTAAATGCAAAACTTAATGGCGATAAACTATCTGTAATTTTATTGCGTTGTTTATTTTGTTCGCTGCTGTAATTAATGCCCACCTGCAGCTTTTTAATTTTGGATAACTCTTTACTTATATCAATGGTGGGCCTGAAGTAAGTACCGTTATCGCTTTGTGAATTGGTGGTGGTAAAACTTATTTTGTTGGTAAACTTCCATCCTTTGGAAACGGTATAATTATCAATTTGCTGGCGAATGCCATTAAAATTATCGCTGCGTTTGTAATTAATAATTTCGTAAGCATAAAAATTACCTTTGCTGTCTGCAACTTTTACCGATGCATTGGTAATATGTTCATCTGCTTTGCTAACTGCAAAAGGTAAACTCCAGTCACGTAAATATTCTACATTACGCAAACGCTCCAATGGTTTAAAGCGGCCCTGCACAAATTCGTATCCTAAATTTGTTTGCATCAGCAAAGCCTTACTGAACAATTTAATTTTTGCATCGCTGTTTTGAAATTGCAGTTTTGCTGCATAACCTTTATCGTTTGCTTTGTCTTTTGCCGAAAAAAGATTGATATCATAATTACTCATGGCACCTTCCACTTTAATTTTTGTTTTGGCAGAAAATAAATATTCTCCCCCAATGGTAATTACCTGTTGCTTTTTGGGTGCAATTAATAAAATTACCGGAGCCCAGTCACCTTTCTTTACATTATTAATATCGGGTGCAACCCAGTTGTACACTTTACCATTAACGGCATTTTGCAGTGGCATATAATTGCCTTTGCCCGGCCCTACGTAAGCAAATGAAAGACTGTACAAAACATCGTTGGGGTTAGTAGAAAAAACAAAAATAGAATCATGCACCGTTCCATTGTATAAAGTATCAATTTTTTTATACAAAATTTTATCTACCGAAAAAGTATCCCGTTGGGCATTTTCGTAAAAAGCACTGTCCACTCCATCTCCTGCATCAGCTAAAAATTGTTTTTGTTTGTTATCAAGCACCTGGTTGATAGAAGAATTTTTTGCATCAGAATTGCTGAACGCTCCAACACTTAAAATAAATTTATTATTAAAATTCAAATCATCGGTTGCATACACCTGTGCATTTAAAAAATTGCGGTCGGCATATTCAAATTCTACCTGTATCCTTTTATCTTTTGTAATTAAGTTTTTTTGGGTAAAAGTTATTTCGGCAGTGTTATAATTCATTATATAATCCTGGTCTTCGCCACGCTGCATTAGCTGCCCATCTATAAAAACACGTTCTGTGCCGGCAAGAATTACAAAATACACTTCGAAATTAGCGCCCTGCAACCGGTAAGGTCCCTGGTTACCTTCAATTGGTGTAAGAATATTACGGGTAAACTTTCCTTTGGCAACAGCACCGCTTACCAGCAACGAATTAGACAGTTTTTTACTGATCTTATTAGTTGTACTGAAAGAAACTCCCTGTAAACGTTTATAAAAATTAAGAAAATAATTTTTACTTTGCCTGATATCAATATCGCCAAAATTTGCCTGCCAGCCTTTCTTTTTTATTTGCAAAAATATTTTATCAAAATCCCTCAGGTCTTGTGTATTGCCTTCCGGCTGTATGGGGATATTGTTATCCGTTATGGCCGCAGTTAATTCCAAACTGTCGCCAATAAAACCACTGAGTTGTAAATTAAGGCTGGAGTTTACCACTGCATCCTGGCTGTTACCAAAAGATATTCCCCTGCCAAAACTGCCTTCGGATTTTACAGTACCAAAATCGAAAAGCGGATTACCCTGCTTAGTATTAAGATTAAATGTTACGGGGTTGTTGTTGATAAAATTATACCGGATACTGTCGTAATTATAATGTTTTACAACAGCATTTAATTTAAAAGGAAATACACGGTAAGTAACCAGTACAGTTTCTGCTGCTGGTTTATTTATCCAGGTAATAGTGGCATTTACTTCGTCCACTTTATAGGCAGATGATGGCACATTGGCTATACTTACCGAATTGGGAACAATGCTTAGAGAATCGAATTTTACCGCATCTGCATTTACCACTAATAGTTTTGTACGCAGGTTAGACAGCGGTGAAGGCTTTTGTGCAGATACTACCTGCACAAAAAAAATCATTATTAAAAACAGGTATATCCGGGGGTGCTTCAACAGTTTTAGATTAGTAATGCATAAAATTAGCATTTATTGTGCAAGAGACGGATAACTGGCAATTTGCTGCATAAAAAAACCTTCTTAACGAAGGTTTGCATTTTATAAAAGTGTTTTTTATTCCGATCCTAAACTTGCACCAAGGTATTCTCTGTTCATCCTTGCAATGTTGGCAACGGAAATACCTTTAGGGCATTCCGCTTCACAGGCATAAGTATTGGTACAATTACCAAAACTTTCTTTATCCATCTGGGCCACCATATTCATTACCCTTGTATTTTTCTCGGGTTGCCCCTGTGGCAACAATGCTAATTGAGAAACTTTAGCGCCAACAAATAACATGGCACTGCTGTTGGGGCAGGCTGCAACACAGGCGCCGCAACCAATACAGGCAGCAGCAGCAAATGCATCATCTGCATTTTTTTTATCAATAGGTATAGCGTTAGCATCAACTGCATTACCAGTATTAACCGAAATAAATCCTCCGGCCTGTATCACCCTGTCAAATGCACTCCTGTCCACCATTAAATCTTTTATTACCGGAAACGCTTTACTGCGCCATGGTTCCACTACAATGGTATCGCCATCTTTAAAAGCCCTCATGTGCAATTGGCAGGTAGTGTTTTGAGCCCACGGCCCATGTGCTTTGCCATTTATATGCATGCTGCACATACCGCAAATACCTTCACGGCAATCATGGTCAAATGCAATAGAATCTTTTCCTTCAGTAATTAACTGTTCGTTCAACACATCAAACATTTCTAAGAAAGACATTTCAGATGAAATATCTTTTACCTGGTAAGTTTCAAACTGGCCTTTGTCTTTGGTGTTTTTTTGTTTCCACACTTTTAGTGTGAGATTCATGTTGTAATGCTCCATATAATTGAATTGCTGTAATTATTTTATTTATAAGAACGTTGCGTTGGTTTCACAATCTCAAAATCCAATACTTCTTTATTTAATTCCCAATTACTCTCACCTTTAAATTCCCATGCTGAAACATAACTGTAATTATCATCATCACGTTTTGCTTCGCCATCTTCTGTTTGGCTCTCTTCTCTAAAATGCCCTCCGCAACTTTCGTTACGCTCTAATGCATCTTTACACATCAGTTCGCCCAGTTCAATAAAATCCGCCACACGTCCGGCCTTATCCAGTTCTGGATTCATACCATTTATTTCTCCCGGAATTCTTACATCACTCCAAAATTCTTTTTTCAACTGCTGAATTTCGGCTATAGCTTCCTGTAAGCCCTGTGCATTACGTGCCATACCGCATTTATCCCACATTATTTTTCCTAAACGTTTATGAAAACTTTCTACTGTTTGTTTGCCTTTAATATTCATCAAAGTATTAATCCGGTCGCTTACTGCTTTTTCTGTTTCTTCAAATGCAGGATGTATTGTAGGAATTGATGGGTTACGAATTTCATCAGCAAGGTAATTACCCAATGTATAAGGCACTACAAAATATCCGTCAGCTAAACCCTGCATTAATGCAGATGCACCCAATCGGTTGGCACCATGATCGCTGAAGTTGGCTTCGCCTAATGCATACAATCCCTGTACAGTTGTCTGCAATTCATAATTTACCCAAAGCCCGCCCATAACATAATGCACAGCAGGGTAAATCCTCATGGGTACTTCGTAAGGATTTTCACCGGTTATCTTTGCATACATTTCAAACAGGTTACCATATTTTTCTTTCACCACTTCTTTACCCATAGCAATAATTCCAGCCTCGTCCACATTTTCCAACGCCCCTTTACCCACTTCAATTTTTCCGTAACGTTTAATCGCATCAGCAAAATCAAGATACACTGCCAGCTTTGTTGTACCAACTCCGTAACCTTCATCACACCTTTCTTTAGCAGCTCTTGAAGCTACGTCTCTGGGCACAAGGTTACCGAATGCAGGATATCTTCTTTCCAAATAATAATCTCTTTCCTCTTCAGGTATATCAGTTGCCTTGCGGTTGTCATCTTTTTGTTTAGGCACCCAAATTCTTCCGTCATTACGCAAACTCTCACTCATTAAGGTAAGTTTACTTTGGTAGTCGCCGCTAACAGGAATGCATGTAGGATGAATTTGCGTAAAGCAGGGGTTACCAAAAAATGCACCTTTTTTATGCGCCTTCCATGCAGCAGTAACATTACTGCCCATAGCATTGGTACTTAAATAAAATACATTACCATAACCGCCGCTGCATAATAAAACGGCATGACCAAAATGCCTTTCCAATTCGCCGGTTACTAAATTTCTTGCAATAATACCTCTTGCCTTTCCGTCAATCATCACCACATCCAGCATTTCGTGGCGACTGTATTGTGTTACATTTCCCAATGCAATTTGTCTTTCTAAAGCACTGTATGCACCTAACAGTAACTGTTGCCCTGTTTGGCCGGCGGCATAAAATGTACGCTGTACCTGTGTACCACCAAAACTTCTGTTACTTAATAAGCCCCCGTATTCTCTTGCAAAAGGCACACCCTGCGCCACACACTGATCAATAATATTTGCACTCACTTCTGCCAAACGGTGTACGTTAGCTTCTCTCGCCCTGTAATCGCCACCTTTTACAGTATCGTAAAATAATCTAAACACCGAGTCGCCATCGTTCTGATAATTTTTTGCGGCATTAATTCCACCCTGCGCTGCAATACTATGGGCACGGCGTGGGCTATCCTGAAAACAAAATGTTTTTACTTTATACCCCAACTCTCCCAATGCAGCAGCAGCAGATGCACCGGCCAAGCCTGTGCCCACTACTATTACTTCTAACTTTCTTTTGTTGGCAGGGTTTACAAGTTTTACATGTCCTTTGTAATCTTCCCACTTTTCGTTCATTTCACCTGCAGGTATTTTTGAATCTAAAGCCATATTGTAAATTATGAAACCCCCTCTATCTCCCCCTGAAGGGGAAGAGAAATGGAGATTATGTTATAGATCTTGTTTTATATTTTTTATTCCAACCAATTTTTTTTCAATTTAGCTTCCTTGGCGTCGCACTCTTGTACATTATTTCTTTGTTCAACTTTAATCATGTTATGTACTTCTTCGCACTAATCTCCTCCATTTCTCTTCCCTTCGGGGTTCTTTGAAAAAGAACGAACGAAGTTCAATAGGATGGGGTTATATCCAACCCATATAAAATGCCACAGGCATTGATGCAAACAGCAGGCAAATAACTATTGAATACCCTACACCCATTGCTTTTATTATTGGTGTGTATTTTTTATGATTTACACCAAAGGTTTGAAATGCACTTTGAAAACCATGTATCAAATGCCAGCATAAGGAAATTACTCCCAACACATAAATAATTACTACTAACAAATTATTTTGAAAAACGTTTTGCATTTCGGCATATAAATTATGCACAGCCTGGCTGTT
>NZ_JANMUN010000197.1:0-7493 GCF_031391665.1 Ferruginibacter sp. | reverse complement strand
ATTTATAGCAGGGCATTTAGACATGGTGCGTCCTTTTGTATCAATACATACTTCGTTACCGTTTGGTTTTAAAGATGCGCCTGCAAATAAAACAGTGTCCTCATTTTTTACCAGTTTACCGCCTGCTGTATGCTTTCCTTTATTATCAAAATAGCCATACATAAATGGTTTGGCACTGTAAAATTTAAAAGGTATTACCAATTTACCCTGTTTGTTTATATAGCCATACAGTTTTCCTTTTTTTACAGCGGCTAATCCTGCTACAAACCAGGTGGTTTCTGCATAAGCCGGTTTAATGGCAATAGTTTTATCAGGGTTTGCATAGCCCCATAAATTACCCTGCCGGTAAGGTATCAGTGATGGATCGTATTGTTGCGAAAAAACTGGAATTGTAAATAAAATTAAAATAGCAGTTATTAACTTTCTCCTTTTCATATTAAAACGTTTGCCAGTTAATAAACAAAAGGCCGTCCAAATTAAGTATAGCTGTGTAAGCAGAGAAACAAAATACAATTGAGAAACTAATTCCTCAAAAAATGAAATTATTACCTCAAGACAATTAAAACTAATTAGTGAAATTGAGTTTAATTAAAAATATAATATTAATATAATTGCAATAAAATTGAAAAATAAGTCAGTATTTTAGGTAAATAAATATATATTTGCTGAACTAATATTTACCCAAATTATGAAAATAGGCGTACCAAAAGAAATAAAAAACAATGAAAACAGGGTTGGCATTACTCCCGCCGGCGTCTTTGAATTAGTGAAAAATAATCACACCGTTTATGTACAAACTAATGCAGGGCTTGGCAGTGGTTTTTTTGATGAAGATTATGCAGTTGCAGGTGCTACTCTACTTAAAAAAATTGATGAAGTATATGCTGTAAGTGATATGATAGTTAAGGTGAAAGAACCAATAGATGAAGAATATCATTTGATAAAAGAAAACCAAATTCTGTTTACTTATTTCCATTTTGCTTCCAGCAAAGAGCTTACACATGCAATGATTGGCAGCAAAGCTGTTTGTATTGCTTATGAAACTGTTGAGGATGAAGATGGCACATTGCCTTTACTCACCCCAATGTCGGAAGTGGCAGGAAGAATGGCCATACAGCAGGGCGCAAAATATTTAGAAAAACCAATTAAAGGAAGAGGCATTTTATTAGGTGGCGTTCCGGGAGTACCGCCGGGGAAAGTGCTGGTACTGGGTGCCGGTGTTGTGGGTATTCAGGCAGCTAAAATGGCTGCAGGCCTTGGTGCACATGTAACTATTTTGGATATTAGTATGAAACGGCTGCGTTATGTAAATGATGTTATGCCAAGCCATGTGGTTACAGAATTCTCCAGCGAATACAATATTAGAAAACATATTAAAACACACGACCTTATTGTTGGTGCGGTGTTGGTTACCGGTGGCAAAGCGCCCAAGTTAATTACAAAAGATATGTTGAAGGAGATGAACCCGGGAACAGTAATGGTAGATGTTGCAGTTGACCAGGGTGGTTGTTTTGAAACCACTAAACCCACAACGCATGAGCATCCCACCTACATAATTGATGATGTGGTGCATTACTGTGTTACCAATATGCCCGGTGCGGTTCCCTACACTTCAACTTTAGCACTCACCAATGTTACACTGCCTTATGTTTTAAAAATTGCCGCAGCAGGATGGCAAAAGGCCTGCGAATTAAATAAAGATTTAAAGAAGGGATTAAATATTGTACATGGAGAAATTGTTCACGAAGGCATTCCAAAACCATAAAATCGGGTACATAAACTGGCGCTGTATTTTAAATGCTGCTTTATCTTTTATCTACAGTAATTTTTAAACTGTTTTTATCCAGCGCTGTGTTTCCTAAACCTACTAGCACAGGTTCTGTGTAAGTTTCTTCAACTTCTCTTGTAAAAGTATTGGATGAAATATTTCTTAATACGCTTGCCAGGCTTGCTTCTAAAACATCGCCCCAGTCTTTATCCAGTCCATCTGCAATTAATGCATCGGGTGTAAAGCCTGCATAATAATTACCTTCGCCATTTTTATTTACTGTTTTAAAAGATATGGGGAAAACATACCATTCACCCACTGCTATTGGAAAATATCCCACCGGCTTACCGTGGGTGTTAGAAGGCCCAACTATTTTTACATCCATATAAGGTTTAAGATTATTGATAAGCAATTCACTTGCAGATGCTGTACTGCGGCTAACAATAAAATACACTTTATTAATATTTAGAGCACCCTGTTTTTTAAAATTGCTGGTTGAATTTTCGGCTGTATGTGCAGCGTTATACATCTGTTTCATCATTACATTGCCATTTGCCGAACCATTAACAATATAATTGGCCAGCTCTTCCTGCAGGCTTACATAGCCGCCGCCATTATACCGCAGATCAACAATTAAATTAGTAACACCTGCCGATGAAAATTTATTAAACACCCTTGCAAATTCTGCTGCAATTTGATTTTGGTTGCCTAAAAACGAATTGTACACTAAATAACCGGCTTTGCCATTTGAAGTATTGTATATGGTATCCATATACACCTGCTTTAAAGGATATTTTGTTGCGGTAAGCGCTACATCAACACTGCTGCCATCTGGTTTTACAAATGTAATGTTAGCAGCAGTTGCATTATAAATATTATCAATTAGGAAAGGAATGTTTGAAGTATTAATATTGGTGTTTTGGTTTACTTTTGTAATGCGCCATCCTCTTTTTATACCTTCTGCACCTGCAGAGGAATTTGGCTCTGTAAGGCGAACCCTTAAATCATTTTCGGCCCTGAAGAAAACGGTAATACCGAAATCTCCATCATCAGCCGCAGTGCCTGCCAGTGTACTTAAACCGCCGCTGATAGCATCCCACTCCGTTTTTTTCATGGCAAAACTCCACCTGTCAACTGGTGTTGTAAAACCGGCTTCACGGCTGTATTGCCTGATGTCAGTCATTACTGCATTTGGATCCGCAAACGAAGAAGCATTGAAGCTTGCAGGCAGTTGTGTATTCCATAAATAATAATCCTGCGCTTTTGCAAATGCAGATTGGTTGAGTTGTGTTGAAGATGCTGTACTGTCAGGCGAAGGCAGGGGTACCAGGTTTACAGCAAGCGATTTATCTTCTTTTTTACAGGAAGAAGCTAATAAAATAAAAGTTAAAAATAATATTGAAAATGAACCGGAGGTTTTTGCCATAGTATTTTAGTTTTACAAATACATATACGGCAAATTTGTTGCTACAAGTTGTTATTAAAATGCAAAATAAAATAGCTGGATTTTTCTAACAACATTAAGTTCTTTGTTGTGAAGAAAAAAATGCTGAGTGGCTTTAAATGATTTTTTTTATAATTGGCGGCACTATACTTTATTCATTAACTTTTTTCCAGCCTCAAAGTCACTTAAATTTTGCAGTGTAACTTCTGCTATTTGTGTTAATGCTTCATGAGTTAAAAATCCCTGGTGAGCTGTAATAAGTACATTCGAAAAACTCAGCAACCGCATAATTACATCATCTTCAATAATATTTTCGCTAAGGTCGTGAAAGAATAATTTTTCTTCCTGTTCATAAACATCAATGCCTAAATAACCAAGCTTTCCTTTTTTTAATGCATCAATGGCAGCTTTAGTATCAATCAATGCGCCACGGCTGGTATTTATCAGCATAGCGCCATTCTTCATAACACTTAAAGTATTTTTATTGATAAGATGTTTGGTTTGCTCAGTTAGCGGGCAATGCAATGATACAATATCGCTTTGCTCAAGCAAATCCATTAATGGCAGATAGTGTACACCTGCTGCTTCTGCATCTTTATTAGCAATAATATCAAAAGCCAGTATTTTACAACCAAGCCCCAGCATGATATCAGCAAAGCACTGCCCTATTTTACCTGTACCAATTATGCCAATTGTTTTTCCAAACAAATCAAAACCTGTTAACCTGTCCAACGAAAAATTTCCTTCTCTTACCCGGTTATAAGCTTTATGCGTTTTGCGGTTCAGCGTCATTATTAAAGCCAGTGCATGTTCGGCTACTGCATGTGGTGAGTAAGCAGGCACTCTAACTATTGCAACATTATTTTCTGCTGCCGCAGCAAGATCTACATTATTAAAACCTGCACATCGCTGTGCAATAATTTTTATGCCTATTTCGGCCAGCAATTTTATTACTGCAGCATTAAGCTGATCGTTTACAAAAGCACATACCGCATTGCAACCCTTTGCAAGATTTACTGTTTGCTCATTTAACTGTACCTCGTAAAATGTAATATCGTGTTGGGTATTGCAGTGCTCAAAATATTCTTTATCGTAAGGCTGGGTAGAAAAAAAAGCGACTTTCATACTGCTAAATTACACTTATTATTCTTCGCCAAACCATTCATTATGCTGCTCCTGCACCCTTATAAAAGTTGTTCGCTTGGTTAATTCTTTTAAATAAGATGCGCCAACATAAGTACAGGTAGAACGCAGGCCACCCAATATATCCAATATGGTTTCAGTAACCGGCCCACGAAAAGGCATTTTAATAGTTTTGCCTTCTGATGCTCTGTATTCCGCCACGCCACCGGCATATTTATTCATGGCAGTTTCACTGCTCATGCCATAAAATAATTTAAATTTTTTACCACTCTCCTCTTCTACCAGTTCGCCTCCACTTTCGGTATGGCCTGCAAGCATACCACCCAGCATTACAAAATCGGCACCTCCACCAAATGCTTTTGAAATATCTCCCGGCACTTTACAACCACCATCCGAAATAATTTGTCCGCCCAGGCCATGTGCTGCATCGGCACATTCAATTATGGCAGACAACTGCGGATAACCCACACCGGTTTTAACCCTTGTTGTACAAACTGAACCTGGGCCAATACCCTCTTTAATAATATCGGCGCCGGCCAATAATAATTCTTCCACCATTTCTCCTGTAACAACGTTGCCTGCAATTATTATTTTTTCAGGAAAATTTTCTCTTGTCTTTTTTACAAAGTCAACAAATTTTTCGGAGTAGCCATTAGCTACATCAATACAAATAAAACGAAGGGATGGGCATGCTGCAATAATTTGCTGCAGTTTTTCAGCATCAGCTTTAGAGGTGCCCGTGCTTAAACAAATATGCTTGGTTATATCGGCAGATGATGATTGAATAAATTTTTTCCACTCCTCAACTGTATAATGTTTATGTACGGCTGTAATTAATTGATGCCCTGCCAAAACACCAGCCATTTCAAAAGTGCCCACTGTATCCATGTTTGCGGCAATAATGGGTACACCTTCCCAATCATTATTACCATGTCGAAAATGAAATTTTCGTAGCAGCGAAACCTCCGCTCTTGATTTTAGTGTAGAACGTTTAGGGCGGATCATTACATCTTTAAAGCCCAGTTTGATATCGTTTTCTATTCGCATACGAGAAAATTATTTATATGAAAGTTAGTTAAAACATTATTAAGTGACTGGCAAATTTAATTAAATCTTTTCCTGTTATGCAATCGTATTTTTTTTTGCATCTTAAGTAAACAACCTGATAACTAACTATTATGAAACCTGCATTAACTAAATCATTCGCCTTACTAAGTTTTTTGTTTTTAATTACTACCTTTTTACTGTACCGAATGGGGAAATTTGATACTTATTTACCAGCCAGCCAAACCGATTTACAACCCAGCCATAACGGAGGAAAAGTAAATTACAAAAAAAAGGATTCCCTAATATTAAAAGTAGATTCTGCTCAAATGCAACTATTGTCGTCGTCAAAATCAATGGTAGCAACAGATCGGAAATTTATATTTTTTGATACGGTTAAAAATAAATCAAAATTCAAACCTGCCCCAGTAAAATCTCCTGTTTTTATGAGCAGCTCAAAATCGGGACATATTATTCCAGCATCAACAATTTATTTTAATCCCGACAGTATCAAATACGATATAAAAAAGATTTCTAAGAAAAAAAATTAAGCACTATGAATCTTCTTAACTCCATAATTGCCACAGGAGCAAGTTTATTTTTTTTGGCTTTAGTTTTTATACCAATGGAAAAAGCATTTCCTGCAAAGCCAGGTCAAAAAATATTTCGGAAAAACTGGATTTTAGACTTGTGTTATTTTTTAGGGCAATACTTGCTTTGGAGCGGATTAGTTTTATGGCTATTAACCTATTTTAATTTTTATCTGCAAAATATTGTTCCTGCAGGCTTTAGTTTAATTATAAAAAAACAACCTGTGTGGTTACAGGCTATCGAAATGCTTTTTATGAGTGATCTAATCATTTACTGGGGACACAGACTTCAGCATAAAGTTGATTTTTTATGGCGGTTCCATAAAGTGCATCACAGCACAGGGCATTTAGACTGGCTGGCTGCACACCGGGAGCATCCGCTTGATTCTATTTATACGATCGGCCTCATCAATCTTCCCGCTTTTATTATGGGCTTTCAATTAGAAACTCTGGCAGTTGTTGTAGCATTTAGAGGAATTTGGGCAATTTATATACATTCTAATGTAAGGTTATCAATTGGCCCGTTAAAATTATTAATTGGTTCGCCGGAATTACACCACTGGCACCACGACATTGAAAGAGATGCTGGAAATTATGCTAACATTTCTCCCTTAATGGATAAATTATTTGGCACTTACACCTGCCCGCCGCAAGAGCCTGACAACTTTGGCATTAAAGAAAAATTCCCTGAAAATTATTTGGGACAAATATTGAAACCCATGTTACCCAATACTCTTTGGAAAAAATTTACAAACAGCAAAAATAATTCCCCTTCCTGTTAACCAATTTTAACAATTAATCTTTTCCACCTGCTGCAACGCTGGCATAATTTTTTACATCTTTGTACAAAACAAAACAGTTGTACAAAATTTTACCTGCTATTTTATTGCTTATTTCCTTTGCTGCAAAAGCACAGAAAATAGACAGTATTTATGTTAACCTTTATACCGACAGCCTTAAAAAAAGTACTTACAATTATATTAATGTAGATGGGCTTATGAGTAATGGCAGGTATTGCCCATTAGACAGCAGCAATATTTTATTTACAGCATCTGCAGGTAAATTTATTGGCAATAGTTTGGTGCTTGATAAAGATTTTGCTCCTGAAAAAGTTACCATAAAAGTGGTTTTAAAAACCAACCCCGCTTTATACAAAGAATTTGTTTTATACATAAAGAAAAAACCCGATGACGAAAACTTAAAAACAACTGAACAGTTGTTGAATGATATGCAACCTCCCAAATCAAAGCGTAAAAAAGGGTAAATGTCTCGACGGTTTAAAACCGTGTGACATTTATTCAAAAACGTAAAAATGCCGGGCTCTTAAAAAAAAGATTTACCGGGCATTTTTAATGATCTGACGTCACCATCTGATCATTAATCACATTCTCAGACGAGGTCGTCAGAGAATGTGTTATGCAAACTTTTTAGCATCTTCTAAAAACTGTGCTAAACCGCTATCGGTTAAAGGATGTTTTAATAATCCTAAAATAGAAACCAGCGG
>NZ_JANMUN010000193.1:0-15542 GCF_031391665.1 Ferruginibacter sp. | reverse complement strand
GCAAATGCATGTTCCCTGCCGCCGGAGCCAATTAAAAGAATATTCATGAATTGTTTAAAAAGATTAAATGGGTTAAAGATTTTTAGATTGCGAATTTAAAATTATGGCAGCGCATTTCAAGAATAATTTTTTAAATGGTAATTTATTGTAACGCTTCATTTTAAAATTGAAGGGCTTAAAGTAGTTGTACTAAAAAGAAAATCGCTATTTTGAGGTATTAAAATCAACTAAACAAGCATTTAAAAACCAACAAATATGAGTGAACAAGCAGTAAAAAAACAAGGGCATCCAAAAGGATTGTATGTATTATTTGCTACAGAAATGTGGGAAAGGTTCAACTATTACGGAATGAGAGCCATTCTTATACTATTTATGACCAAAGCTTTACTCTTTGATAAGGTTTTAGCATCTCAGCTATATGGTAGTTATACAAGCTTAGTTTACCTAACCCCATTAATTGGGGGTATTATTGCCGACCGGTATTGGGGAAATAAAAGGTCGATTATAACTGGCGGTATTTTGATGGCTCTAGGTGAATTTATACTTTTTTTCTGTGCGTCTCTTTATCAATCGGCGCCAGATGTTTCTACTTTTCTATTTTTTACTGGTTTAGGATTTATGATTACCGGTAATGGATTTTTCAAACCAAATATTTCTTCTTTAGTTGGTCAATTGTATCCAAAAGGTGATAGAAGAATTGATCCGGCATATACAATCTTTTACATGGGTATTAACGTTGGAGGTGCACTAGGTCCGATTTTATGCAGCATGGTGGGTGAAACGGGAAATCCAGCAGATTTCAAATGGTCTTTTTTAATTGCAGGTATTGGAATGGTGCTGAGTGTAATCATTCAAAAAATTTATCAGGATAAATATTTAAAAGATCCCGAAGGAAATGAACTTGGTAATGAACAAAAAAACATGCCTGCATTTTTAAAAAACCCAATTACCTCTTCATTATGTTTAGCTGGCTTAGCGGCTCTTTTTGTTGGAATGGTATATTTAGATGCCAAAGTATTTTCCTATATATTTTACCTACTAATTGGCGCATTAATCTTAATTGCCTTTCTAATTTTTGGTGATAAAACACTTTCCAAAATTGAAAAGCAGAGGATTGTAGTAATTTTTTCAGTGGCTTTTTTTGTCGTTTTCTTCTGGAGTGCTTTTGAACAAGCAGGTGCATCATTAACCTTTTTTACTGATGAACAAACTAACAGAAGATTAAATTTATCAGTTCCCGTTTGGGCAATTAATTTAATATCACTTGGCTTATTAGCATATGTAGGTGTCTTGTGGAAAAAAGCAATTAAAAATTTAAGAGAGCATGATAAGTCGTTACTTATTGGTGCTCAAATAGTAATGGCAATAATAGCAATAGGGCTTCTTTATTTTAATGTGAATTTCTATTTAAATGGGCAAAGTAACTGGAATGTAGAGGAAATTGGAGCTGGAGCATTTCAGTCATTAAATTCCGTATTTGTTGTTTCGCTTGCACCGTTATTTGCCTGGCTTTGGATTAAATTAGGCAAATACGAGCCATCAAGCCCAACTAAAATGGCCATTGGTCTTTTACTATTATCTATAGGTTATTTAGTAATTGCAATGGGTGTTAAAAATTTACAACCAGGTATTAAAGTAAGTATGTTATGGATAACCAGTTTATATTTTTTGCATACTTGCGGTGAGTTGTGTTTATCACCAATTGGTCTTTCTTTAGTAAATAAATTATCTCCATTAAAATATGCAAGCTTATTAATGGCAGTATGGTTTTTAGCTAATGCTTTTGCAAATAAACTTGCTGGGGTATTAAGTGCATTATATCCAGAATCAGGAAAGACGACAGTATTTTTAGGATATAAAATGGAAAATCTTTATGACTTTTTTATTCTTTTTGTAATCCTTTCGGGAGTTGCTTCATTAATTTTATTTTTACTTACAAAAAAATTACAAAAGCTCATGAATCTTTCAGATAACTAATTTTTCTTTTTCTATAATAAAGGCGACTACTTACTAAGTCGCCTTTTTATTTATCTTACCATATAAAAAACAAAGCATGAGCAGCATTCCAAAACATCCAAAAGCACTCCCTTTTTTATTCTTCTCCGAAATGTGGGAACGCTTTGGTTACTACCTGATGATTGGTATTTTTTTGCTTTACCTCAAAAATGTAGAACATGGTTTTGCCATGACCAACAGTGAAGCGTCTGATTTGTATGGCACTTTTATCGCACTGGTTTTTCTTACCCCTTTTATTGGCGGATTGTTAGCCGACCGTTATTTTGGTTACCGCAGATCTATCATTGCCGGCGGACTAATGATGGGTGCAGGTTATTGCATGATGGCAGTACACAACCTGCCCATGCTGTATTTATCCATGACGCTGGTAATTGTGGGTAATGGTTTTTTTAAACCCAACATCAGTACACTGCTGGGTAATTTATACAGCACCCCGCAGTTTGAAAAAAGAAAAGATGAAGGCTATAATATTTTTTACATGGGTATTAATATTGGTGCATTCATTTGTAATTTTTTTAGTGCTGCTATTATAATTGTATGGGGGTGGAAATATGCTTTTGTTGCTGCAGGTGTGGGTATGTTTTTGGGTGTTATCATTTTTATGCTGGGCACCAAACATTATACTTCCGGTGATATAAGAAAGCCGATGACCAAAGAAGATATGCCTTTTTCTAAAATTGTACTTACCATATTTATACCAGCTGTAATTGCCGGTGTAATTGGATGGCTTATAAAAGGCACCGCAAGTGCGGCTAACCCAGACAGTTCTATCTTTGGCTCCGACTCTACAGATGCCTTCATCTTTGCCTGCATACCGGTTATTTATTTTTATTCGTCTTTATATTTTAGAGCTGCCGCTGAAGAAAAACGCCCCATTGCAGCACTGTTAGCCATTTTTGCAGCGGTGGTTATGTTTTGGGCAGTGTTTAAACAAAACGGAACTGCCCTTACCATTTGGGCAGATAATTATACTAACCGGCAGGTGCATGGCACAACGGCAGCTATTTTTAAAGGTTTGAGCCAGGCCAAAGACGTTACCTATAAAAAAGATACGGTGGAGCAATATGATGGCTTATTCAGATTACAAAAGAAAGACGGTGAAGTAATTAAAGAATATGATTACCCTGTTTACTTTAAAAATGTTGCGCCACAAAATCTGCCTGCTGATGGTGCTAAAGCTACTTTATGGTCAACACCAATAAGCCAGTCAATTAACCCGGGTTGGGTAATTTTGTTAACGCCGCTAATTGTGGCATTTTTTGCTTTTTTACGAAGAAAAAATAAAGAACCCTCAACAGCTACAAAAATTGCATTCGGATTATTTATTTCTGCATTATCGGTTTTGGTAATGGTAGCTGCGGTTTATGTAACCGGCAATGGTGCCGAAAAAGCAAGTGTGTGGTGGTTGATGGGCACTTACGGTGTAGTTACCATTGGCGAATTATTATTAAGCCCGATGGGTTTATCGCTGGTGTCAAAATTAAGTCCGGTGCGTATTACATCTTTAATGATGGGTGGATGGTTTTTGGCTACTTCTATCGGCAATAAATTATCGGGCATACTTGCCACCATGTGGGATGGTTACGAAGACAAAGCCAATTTCTTTTGGGTAAATTTTGTTTTACTGATGATTGCTACCTTCATCATTTTTGCCATGCTTAAATGGCTGAACAGGATCATGAAAGAAAAGGGGGTAAAATAAAAGTGTACTGATATAAAAATAAATGGGCCACTTTTTACAATTGGCCCATTTGCTTTTTTGTTTTCATAAAAGGTAAGCTGCCAACAATAACTGGCGCTTAAATAAAATTCAACGTTTCAAACTTTCCGCCCAATATCATTTTATCATCTGCACCCAGCCATTTATTTAATACTGTTGCATACACATTTTTAAAATCAACCTTGTGCTTTAAATCACCTTCATTTAAATCTGAAAGATCGGGCATGGCATTTAAAACACCTTTTTGTTTTAAACCGCCGCTTATAAAAAACATATTGTTAGCTGTACCATGGTCGGTACCGCCGCTGGCATTTTGCGTAACCCTGCGGCCAAATTCGCTGAAGGTCATCATCAGCACATCGTTAAAACGGTTGTTCTTTTTTAAATCGTTGGTAAAAGCTTTTACAGCATTGTTCAGTTCAGTAAACAATCTTTTTTGCTGGCCTTCCTGGTTTACATGGGTATCGAAACTGCCTAACGAAACATAATATACTTTGGTGTTGATATCAGAAAGAATTAATGAGGCAATAGTTTTTAAATCTTTACCCAAATTAGTAGCAGGGTAAACTTCATTAGTGGGATGCGTTTTGCTTTGCTGATAAATATAATCGGCACTGCTGATAGTTTCGCTCATGGTTTTGTACAGATAATCTATTGTTTCTTCATCTGTTTGATGATTGGCATTGATATCTTTAAAATATTTACCGTTACTGCTGTTGAATAATTTTTTAGGGTCTTTAAAAGCAAGCCCTTTGCTTTGCTCGCCTTTTAATGCAAGGCTTAATACATCATCCAACTCCATGGCCTGTGTGGGTTTGTCGCAACCCTTACACTGTGCATCTAAATAGCGGCCAACCCATCCCGTATTTACATACTCGTTACTGGCACTGGCGCTGTGCCAAATATCCATACTTCTAAAATGGCTCCGGTCGGGATTAGGATAACCAACACTGTTCATTATAGCTAAATTTCCATCATCATATAATCCTTTAAAAGCTTCCAGTGCAGGGTTCAATCCTGTTTCGTCGCTTACAATTAATGCTTTATCTTTTGCAATACCAATACCTGGCCTTGCTTTATAATAAATATCGTTACGTACCGGTATCACCGTATTTAATCCATCGTTGCCGCCACTGAATTGAATTACCACTACCACTTTATTGCCCGGTGGCACCATCATTGGTTTTTCGAAAGCCTTTAAAAATTTAGGCAGCATAAAAGATGCAGTGGCCAGTGAACCAACCTGCAAAAATTCTTTCCTTTTTATCAACATAAGAATAATTTTAGATTTTAGAATGCAGATTTTAGATTTTTTTAAAATCAGGCACTCTGCAATTTTTTAAGCTTTATTTTTTATTTAAGAGATGCATTTTAAATTTTAAACCTGTCGGCAGGCAGGTCGTAAATTTCAAATCTACAATCAGCACAGTTGGTACTCCGGTGTACTCATTAAATTAACAATGGCGCTTTTAGTAAAATTTTCTCTGCTGGCATTGTTTAAATATTTTTCCAGCAGCGTATCGCTTACATGTGCCTTTGTCTGTAATACTGTAGCTGTTATTTTTTGTAATAATTTTTCCCTGGGGGTTTGTTCAAAAATTTTTGCCACCAGTTCCCAGTCTGTTTTTGCAGTGCCGCCTTTTACTGCATCTTTTAATTTTTTTGCGCCAGCTTCCATCATACCCATTTGCACATCATCATCTGCTTTGGGTTGAATATCCATCACATCATTAGCGGTTAATATTTGAGGAATACGCAACCGCAGCATCAGGCTGCTGCTGTCTATCCAGGTTTTACCACCGGCCCAGCCGGCAACATTGGGCGGATAAAATAAAATTTGCCCTAAAGTTTTTTGAAATAATAATTGCGACTGATCATTCTCCATTTCCATGGGCAATAACCTTCTTATGCCTGCCAGCAATTCAATGGGAGATTTTATTTTGGTACCAATATTTTTTTCTTCGTAAAACCAATCGGCAGTAAAAATATCTTCCATTAGTTTTTTAATATCATAATCATTTTTATAAAACCTGCTGCTCAGCCATTCCACTTTTTCATCATCCACTTTTTCGTTTACAAAATATTTATAAATTTTTTTGGTAATGAATTTTGCCGTTTGCTTTTGCTCTAATAAAAGATTCAATACATCATCGCCATCAAAGTTGCCGGTTTTGCCAAGCACTGTTTTACTGTTGGTGTCATGCTGGTTTTTTCTAAATTCAAATTCGCCACTTAAATTATATCCCCAGCCGGTAAAAGCCCTTGCGGCTTCTTTAACATCATTCTCTGTATAATTGCCACGTCCCATTGTAAATAATTCCATCACTTCCCGAGCAAAATTTTCGTTAGGTTTTTTCTTTTTGTTTTGCTGGTTATTTAAAAATTGCAGCATCGAAGGGCTTTTGCTTACTGCAATTAAAAGGTCTTTAAAATTGCCTAAAGCATTTTCTCTTATAATTTGTAAAAGCTCCTGCTGAAAATAACTGTTAATTACACGGCATGCAAAATGCCCGTGCCAAAACAAGCTCATCTTTTCTCTTAACTGGGCTTCGCTGTTTATCATTTCTTCCAGCCAAAGAATGTTTAAATTTTTCAGATCGTCACGGGATTGTTCCCTTCTTTTTTTTTGCTGCTCCCTTTTTGTTTCTGGATTTTGCATTTGGGCTACATCCATTATGCCTTTGTATAAGCCATCCGCAAGGTTTTGCGCCACTTCAATTTTATCGGGCTTTTTAGCCGAAGTTTTCTCCAGTAATTTCCATAAATCTTTAGAAGATACGGTATCAAGTGCTGCAGCATTTTCGGCCATGGGCCCAAAACCTGCACGCCATAATAAATGTTGATTTTTTAAACGGTTGGATACTGCCATAAAATATTGTAAGGTTTATGTGCTTAATAAGTAACGATGCATGGACTCACTTAATTATCAAAGGTTTAAAATTTTATGATTAAATTTTGTTAACACTGCTTTTATTTTTCTTTAGCGTAAACCGAAGGTGTTTTATAAGCAAGTTAAGTTTATTAAACGCTGTTGTGCCTTTCAAATTGTTTTTATTACCTTGGCAAAGAATAATTGCTGTATGACGATAAAAGTGTTTAAATATTTATCCCCCATAATTGTATATGTACTTGCCTGGCTGGCATTTACACAAAACGGATGGTTAACCTGGTGCCCCATTATTTATGCCTGGGTTTTATTACCCCTTGCCGAACTTTTTATAAAGCCCGATGAAAAAAATATGAACGCTGCCGAAGAGGAGCTGGCAAAAAACAACAGGCTTTACGATTATATGCTTTACCTGATTGTGATTTTACAGTTTATTGCTTTGTATAAGTTTTTATCAGTGATAAATGAACCTGGTTTAAATGGATGGGAAATTACCGGCCGTGTTTTTAGTATGGGTTTACTCTGCGGCACATTTGGTATTAATGTTGGGCATGAGCTGGGCCACAGAATAAATAAATTCGAGCAAACACTTGCTAAAGTTTTACTTATGACATCCCTTTACATGCATTTTTTTATTGAGCATAATAAAGGCCATCATAAAAATGTAGCTACTCCGCAAGACCCCAGCAGTGCCCGTTTAAACGAACCTCTCTATACTTTTTATTTAAGAACAATTGTTTTCTCTTATTTATCTGCATGGAAAATCAGCAATGAAGAAATGAGAAAAAAAGGTTTATCAGTCCTCAACATAAAAAACGAGATGCTGCAGGTACATCTTATTCAAATAATTTTTGTTGGAGTAATATTTTGGATTTTTGGAAGCATTGTCGCATTGTATTTTTTGTGTGCCGCCGCAATTGGTATAGCGCTTTTAGAAACTGTAAATTATATTGAGCATTACGGCCTGCAGCGTAAAGAAACTGCAGCGGGAAAATACGAACGTGCTATGCCGCAACACAGCTGGAACAGCAATCATATTTTTGGAAGATTAATGTTGTTTGAGTTAAGCCGCCACAGCGATCATCATTATTTAGCCAGCAGAAAATACCAAATATTACAGCATCATAATGATGCACCACAATTACCCACCGGTTATCCCGGCAGTATGATTTTAGCATTACTGCCACCTGCATGGTTTTATGTAATGAACCGAAAAATAAAACAATTAGAAAACAGCGGCGGTTAAATTATCTTTTGGCATTTACCTTTACATAAGCCAGTACATTCTCTTTTTCAATTTCTGTTAACTGGGCTTTTGTTGCCATTACCTGCATAATGCTTATCCATCTGTCGGCAGTGTAATCTGTAGTAACTTTTAAACCGTGGCACTTGCCGCATTTTGCATTAAATGTAGATTGGCCAAGCATTTCAGGAGATTTTGTACCCGATCTGTCCGTAGGAGTTCTTGTTCCCTCTGGAGTAGATGGAACTGATGGTACAGCAGCAGGAGAAGCCGGTGTTGATGATGGCGATGGCGCAACCGGCGTATTACCAACTGGTGCACTGTTGCCTAATTTTGGCGTTGTTTCCGGTGTGGCAACTGCAGACCCGGAATTAGAAGACATAGGTGTTGACGACGCTTGAGGCGATATTTTTTTTGCACAACCCCAAACAAATATTGTTACAGTAATAATGGTAAATATTCTTTTCATAATTATTTTTTAAGGAATTATAAATATAAGCGGTTTAAATAAAAGTGTTGCCGAAAGCCCTGCATTTTTTTGTTAATGAATAGTTGTGGCGCCAAAATAACTATGCAGCACTTCGGGTAATTTTATTTCGTTTGCTGTTTGATTATTTTCTAACAAACAGGCCATTATACGTGGCAATGCCAGGGAAGATCCGTTTAAAGAATGCACCAACTGTGTTTTATTATGCTCATCTTTAAAACGAATTTTCATCCGGTTGGTTTGAAAAGTTTCGAAGTTGCTTACCGAACTTACCTCCAGCCATTTTTGCTGTGCGGCACTGTACACTTCAAAATCGAATGTGAGTGCGCTGGCAAAACTCATATCGCCACCGCACAAATTTAAAATGCGGTAAGGCAATTGCAAGCTTTGCAATAATTTTTCAATGTGCGCTACCATCTCTTCATGTACCTGGTAACTTTTTTCAGGATGTACCAGCTGCACAATTTCTACTTTATCAAACTGATGCACCCTGTTCAATCCCCTTACATCGCTTCCAAAGCTTCCAGCTTCTCTTCTAAAGCAGGGGGTGTAAGCCGTCATCTTTATGGGCAGATCATTTTCCTTTACAATTTCATCCCGGTAAATATTGGTAACCGGTACTTCTGCCGTGGGTATTAAATAAAAACCATCCGCAGTTATATGATACATCTGTCCTTCTTTATCGGGCAATTGACCAGTGCCGTAAGCACTGGCTTCATTTACCATCAGCGGCGGTAAATATTCTGTATAACCTGCAGCAGTATTGTAATCTAAAAAATACTGTACCAATGCCCTTTGCAGTTTTGCTCCTTTACCTTTAAATAAAGGAAAGCCACTGCCCGTAATTTTGGCGCCGGTTTCAAAATCTACCAGATCATATTTTTTTATTAAGTCCCAATGCGGCACTGCTGTTGCTGCAAGCGTTGGTTTTACTCCGCCTTCTTTTACCACTTCATTTTCTTCGGGGGTTTTACCTTTTGGTACAGATGTATATGGAAGGTTTGGCAATGCTACTATTTCATCATGCAATAATTTTTCGGCATCGGCTAATTGTTGCGCTAATGTTTGTAAAGATGATTTGTATTGTGCTACTTCCTGCTTTTTGTTTTCCACCCCCTCTTGCTGGCCTTTACCCATCAGCATACCAATTTCTTTACTGGCCGCATTAATAGTGGCTTGTATGCTTTCGCTGTCTACTTTTAATTTACGTACCTGTTCATCCAAAGCCACCACTTTATCTACCAATGATAAATCGCCAAAGTTTTTTACACTTAATCTTTCTTTTACCAAAGCTGTATTTTGGCGGATAAAATTTATCTGTAACATCTGCTTTAAAAAATTTTGGCAAAGGTAAGGTTTTGATTTTTTTTGTTACCAGCTTTTGAGCCCCTGATTTAGCAGATGTGGCGACGCTCCATTCAACTGTATAACTCTTCTCATCTTTAATTATGTTTTGCAAATCCTGTATCAATCTGTTACATGCTTAGTTCCCCCTTCAGGGGGCGGAGGGGGCTGTATTTATATTATATTTGCACCATGCAGCATGTAAAAGACGATTTGCAGGTACGGTGGTTGAAGCTTCGCATTAAACTTAAAGAACGCTTTGGTATAAAACCCGATATGGACGGTATTCTTTTTTTAATAGGTATACAGGAACTGGGCAGCGGCAAGCAGGAATTTACCAAAGAGCAAAAACAGGATTTAATGCACATTGCAGTTTGCACCATTTTATCGGCCAGCGGTTATTATGTTTTATCGGGCCACGATGAAGATAACTGGCCGCATTTTGAACAACTAAAACCCCTGCCCGGTTATATAATGATTGAACAGGAAAATTTTTTAAAAGATCATGTATTACTCTATTTTCAAACCCAAAAATTTATTGACTGATTATTTTTTATGACAAAATTTAAAATCGTATTCGCCCTGTTATTTTCTGCATTAATTGCATTTAATGCCAACGCACAGGTTAAAAAAGCACCGGTAAAAAAGAAACCTGTTATTGTAAAAAAAACTGTAGTACCTAAAGCCCCTGTTGCAAAAAAACTACCCGGTACAAGAATAAAAATTACTACCGATAGCGGTGTAATTGTTGTAAGGCTGTATGATAAAACGCCATTACACCGTGATAATTTTATAAAGTTAGTTACCGAACATTTTTACGACAGCCTTTTATTTCATAGGGTGATACAAAGTTTTATGATACAGGGCGGCGATCCGCAAAGTAAAACTGCTGCTCCCGGAATTCAGTTAGGTGGCGGCGATATTGGTTACACTATTCCTGCAGAATTTGATACCGCATTATTTCATAAAAGAGGAACATTAGCCGCAGCAAGAATGGGAGATGATGTTAATCCAAAAAAAGAAAGCAGTGGCTGCCAGTTTTATATTGTGCAGGGCAAAAAATGGACTGATGAAGAAATAAATATGATGGAAATGCAGACGGGCAAAAAATTTTCTGCCTTAAAAAGAAGGATGTATAAAACTGTTGGCGGTACTCCATTTTTAGATATGGGCTACACGGTATTTGGCGAGGTTGAGAGTGGAATGAACGTAATTGATAAAATTGCAAGTGTAGAAAAAGACGGCGCCAACAGGCCACTAGGAGATGTAAGAATGAGTATGGAAATGGTAAAATAAAAGTTTAAAGGTTTAGGCGTTTAGAAGTTTAGGGTTTGTAACCGAAAAACTTTATTTTGCACCCTGATTTTAATTTTTAAAAAAATTTAATTGAAACAATATGAATTTTCCTGCAAACCTGCGCTACACCAAAGATCATGAATGGATTTCAATGGAAGGTGATATTGCCACCATTGGCATTACCGAATTTGCCCAGGGCGAATTAGGAGATATTGTTTATGTGGACATAAGCAGTAAAGGAAAAAGCTTTGCTGCCGAAGAAGTTTTTGGTACAGTAGAAGCAGTAAAAACGGTAAGCGATTTGTTTTTGCCGGTTAGTGGAACAGTAACAGAAGTAAATGCTGCTTTAGAAGCGCAACCCGAATTAGTAAACTCCGACCCATATGGAGCCGGATGGATGATAAAAATGAAAGTAGATAATATTGCCAATGTAGAAGCGTTAATGGATGCAGCGGCTTACCAGGCATTGGTAGCTTAAACTAAAATGGAAATTTTAATCAATTCAACCTCTACCATAAAGGCAAAAAAATTTATCCCAGGCATAGCCTGGTTTTTTCTTATTCTTATTGCAGTTTGCATACCGGGTTACGATTTACCCAAAGTAGATAAATGGATGATAAACATAAATTATGATAAGCTGATACATGTGGGCTTATTTGCGGTACTGGCAGCTTTATTTATGCATCCCATTTCAAAATCTGCTTTATCTAAAAAAGAAAAATGGCAATACTTTATTAAAATAGCTATTGCTACAGCAATTTGGGGCTTAACCACAGAACTTATTCAAAAGTTTTTTGTACCCAGCCGCAGCTTTGACCTTACCGATTTTTTGGCAGATGTTCTTGGAGGTGTGATTGCCTTGTTTTTTTGTAAAAAATATTTTTTAAAAGCTGCATAAAGCCTTCCAGCTTGTTTGCCAGCCATAACTTTGTTATATTTGTACTATGCTAAATGTAGATGAAATGGAATACAACACGGGTCGTAACCATCTTATTATGAAAGAATACGGACGCCACATTCAAAAAATGGTGGAGTACCTGCTTACTTTAACTGATAAGGAAGAACGCCAACGTAATGCTTATGCTGTAATAGAATTGATGGGGTTTTTAAATCCGCACTTAAAAAACGTAGAAGATTTTCGGCATAAATTATGGGATCACCTTTTTTTAATAAGCGATTTTACTTTAGATGTTGAAAGCCCTTATCCGATACCAACAAGGGAAACACTAAAGGCAAAACCAGATGTATTGGCTTATCCAAAAAGATACCCCAAGTTTAATCACCTCGGTAAAAATATAGAAGTAATAATTGACAAAGCATTAAAAGAAGAAAACCCCGAAAAGAAACAGGGCTTTGCAAATGCTATTGCTTATTACATGAAATTAACTTACAGCAACTGGCATAAAGAACTGGTGCATGATGATAATATACAAAGCGAATTAACGGCCATTACAAAAGGCGAACTGGAGTTTAATACAAGGCCATTTGTAAAACACCGCACCGATAACCGCAGCGAAGATGATTATGGTGGTGGAAGAACTAACGGCTACCGCAAAAATTTTGGTGCAAGAAATAACACCGGTGGAGGAAGAGATAACCGTGGCGGTAGTGGTGGAAGAGATAACAGAGGTGGTGGAGGTGGAAGAGATAACCGTGGCGGCGGAGGGGATAACAGGAATAATAACAACAGGAATTTTAAAAAGAGGTATTAACCCTTACACGAATTAAAACGAATTACACTAATTATGGTACCTGATTTTAAAGTCAGGTATTTTTATTTTCAGTGGTGAAAATTCGTGTAATTCGTTTTAATTCGTGTAATAAAAGAATATAGCATGCAATCATTTGAAGTTAGAGGCGGCAAAAAACTATTTGGAGAAATTACACCACAGGGTGCTAAGAACGAAGCGCTGCAAATCATTTCTGCAGTGTTACTAACGGCTGAAAAAGTTACTATAAAAAACATTCCCGATATTATTGATGTAAATCTGTTGATTGATTTATTGGGAGAAATGAATGTAAAAACTGAAAGAGTAAGCAGAGATACCTGTATTTTTCAGGCCGATAATGTGGATGTAGAATATTTACACAGCGAAGCTTATCATAAAAAAAGTGGCAAACTCCGTGGCTCTGTAATGCTTGCCGGTCCAATGCTTTCAAGATTTAAAAAAGCCTACATCCCCAAACCAGGCGGTGATAAAATTGGCAGAAGAAGATTAGATACGCATATCATAGGTTTTGAAAAATTGGGTGCAAAATTTTCTTATCACGAAGATGGATTTTTTCATTTAGAGGCAAATGAATTAAAAGGCACTTCATTACAATTAGATGAACCCAGTGTAACCGGCACCGCAAATATTTTAATGGCAGCCGTTTTGGCAAAAGGCACTACATCAATTTATAATGCAGCCTGCGAACCTTACCTGCAGCAGCTTTGCCGCATGCTCAACAGTATGGGTGCAAAAATAAAAGGCATCGGCAGTAATTTACTGGTGATAGATGGTGTGGACGCATTAGGCGGAACCACACACAGCATGTTACCCGATATGATTGAAGTAGGCAGTTTTATTGGCCTTGCTGCAATGACGCAAAGTGATATCACTATTAAAAATGCAGGCATAGAACACTTGGGTGTTATTCCTGAAAAATTTCAACAACTGGGTATTCAATTAAATTTTAATGGCGATGATATTCATATCCCTTCGCAGGATATTTATGAGATACAAAAATATATGGATGGTGGAGTACTCACTATTTATGATCATCCATGGCCGGGCTTTACACCCGATTTATTAAGTATAGTTTTAGTAACCGCTATACAGGCAAAAGGCAGTGTACTCATTCATCAAAAAATGTTTGAAAGCCGTTTATTTTTTGTAGATAAACTGATTGATATGGGGGCACAAATTATTTTATGCGATCCTCACCGTGCGGTAGTAATTGGTTTAGAAAGAGAACAGCAATTGCGTGGCATAACGATGAGCAGTCCTGATATACGTGCCGGCGTAGCTTTGCTAATTGCTGCATTAAGTGCACAGGGCAAAAGTACTATTCAAAATATTGAACAGATTGACAGGGGTTATCAAAATATAGATGATAGATTAATGAAATTGGGAGCAGATATAAAACGGGTTTAATAGAAATTAAAAACTATAAAGTGCCTATCAATTTAAAAATCTTTTTTTATTGCTTGTTGCTCATTGCTTTATTGGCCTCCTCCTGCCAAAATAAAACCCAAAAACTTATTGCAAAAAAATGGGATTGTGTACAGGTAGAAAACCTTGCTCCAATTGACAAGAGTTTTAACAATCCCAAAGATTCTGCTATAGCAATACAAACAGAAGCAGCACTTAAAGCATTAAGCTGGACGTTAAGCAGCAACAATACCTATCAATGCAGTATTGGCGAAAGAACAACCACACAGGGCACTTACGAAATAACACCTGACGAAAAAACACTTACCCTCACTTCAATTACAAAGAATACTGAAAACAGTTATTTAATAACCTCCCTATCCGAATTTGAATTAACACTAACGAGTACAGGAACAAATGTTCCGTTGATTTTACATTTTCGGCCTCATTAAAAAAATAAACATTTTCTTTGCTTATGCCGTTGTACCAAAACAAAATCCTCATCATTACAGCTCCTTCCGGTGCCGGTAAAACTTCTATTACAAAACACCTGATGCAGCATTTTCCGCAACTGGCTTTTTCAGTTTCTGCGGCTACACGCCAGGCAAGAGGTACCGAAAAAGATGGGGTGGATTATCATTTTATAAGCACGGATGATTTTAAACAAAAAATTCAACACAACGAATTTATAGAATGGGAAATGGTGTACGAAGGAAAATATTACGGCACCTTAAAATCTGAATTAGAAAAAATATGGCAGCTAAATAAAATACCGGTTTTAGATATTGATGTAAAAGGCGCCATTCATGTACAGCAGCAGTTTCCCCAAACTTCCTTAAGCCTTTTTATAGAGCCGCCTTCGGTTAGCGAATTAAAAAAGCGTTTACATAGCCGTGGTACCGAAACAGCAGAATCTATTGCAGCAAGGGTAAACAAAGCAGCTTACGAACTTTCTTTTAAAGATCATTTTAATAAAGTGGTAGTAAATGATGATTTACAAAAAGCCTGCATAGAAGCCGAAATGATTGTTTTTGGCTTTATTAACAAAATATAATAAAAAGTAAAAAGCATTTTTTTAGAATCGTTTAATACATAAGTAGTTTATTTATACTGCAAGTTTGTAATAAAAGCTGCCTGTATCAATAAGACTTAATGATGCGATAGTAAAAACACTACGCAATCACTCTGCAGGATGATGCCGCAAATATCTGTAAATTTTAATATTTTACGAAACAGTACACTTAAACCCATCATTAAAAAAATCTTCTTTATTTTTATAGTATGGATTGGATGGCCCTTATTGCAATTATCGCTTCATTGTTACTCATCGGTTTTTTTTCCGGTATAGAAATAGCATTTGTATCTGCTAATAAATTATCTGTTGAATTAAACAGAAAGCAGGGTACTTACAGCGG
>NZ_JANMUN010000150.1:0-9600 GCF_031391665.1 Ferruginibacter sp. | reverse complement strand
ATTATCAGTCAAAAATTTTACTGTAAACCAACGCTTTACAAAGCCCCTGTAAAAAATACTTCCCCATTTGTTTGGAAATGAAACCTAAACAGGCTTACCTTCGCCGTCCCAAAAAAGCAATAGCAATTTTGTTGCAGTTTTAAGGGCAGGGCCACCGGGATGGCGGAAACCCTGATTATTAAAAATCGCTGCTGCCCTGAATAAAAATATCAGCCAGAAGCAAAAAAAGAAAAAGATGAGCAAATTACATTTTACAACAAAACATGCGAACGAGGCTACCGTAAAACACAATTGGTACGTTGTGGATGGTACTAATCAAACCGTTGGTCGCATGTGTGCCAGAATTGCGGCTGTTCTTAGAGGTAAGAACAAAGCCTATTACACACCCCACGTTGACTGTGGCGATTTTATCATTGTTACCAACTGCGAAAAAGTAAAGTTAAGCGGTAACAAAATGGATGAAAAATTATACGATCACTACACCGGCTACCCCGGCGGACGTAAAGAAGAAGTAGCTAAGGATTTGCAAAAGCGCAGGCCCGAAGTGCTTATCGAAAGAGCCGTAAAAGGCATGTTGCCTAAAAACCGTTTGGGCCGTCAGATGTACAAAAAATTATTTGTTTACCAGGGTGCCGATCATCCGCACGGTGCACAACAACCAAAGGATCTAAAATTCTAAGGCCCCTCTAACTCCCCGAAGGGGAGAACTGGTGTCTGATTAATAAAAATACTTTTAAAGTAACAGGCTCTATAAAGCCTTCCCTTCGGGGAGGTTTGGAGGGGCTTCTAAAAAACAAAAATGGAAAAGCAAAAAAACGCAGTCGGCCGCAGAAAAGAAGCTGTAACACGTGTTTTCCTTAGTAAAGGAGAAGGCAAAATTACAGTTAACGGTAAAGACTATAAAGCCTACTTCCCGCTGGTGTATTTACAAAACCAGGTAGAAGCGCCTTTAAAAACTATTGAAGCAAGTGATAAGTACGATGTGGTAATTAATGCTACCGGTGGTGGTGTTAAAGGCCAGGCCGAAGCTGCAAAGCTGGGCATTAGCCGTGCCTTGCTTGAAGTAAGTGCCGATTTTCGTCCGGCATTAAAAGCAGCCGGCTTGCTAAAGCGTGACCCACGTTCTGTTGAGCGTAAAAAACCAGGTCGCAAAAAAGCAAGAAGAAGCTTCCAGTTCAGCAAGCGTTAAACCCCTATCCCCTAAAGGGAGAAAAGGAGAAGACCTTAGCAAAGAATATTGTTTTAATTATGCTAAGTATTTCATTTAAGAATACATTGCCGGATTTTAAACATTATCAATTATCAATTAAATAATTATCAATTTATAAATAATGGAAAATACTTCCTTACAACAACAGTTACTCGAAGCAGGTGTTCACTTTGGCCATTTAAAAAAGAAATGGAATCCAAAAATGCTCCCTTTCATCTTTGCAGAAAAGAAAGGTATTCACATTATTGACCTTAACAAAACTGTTGAGGGTTTACAGGAATCTGCAGCGGCATTAAAAGCCATTGCACGTAGCGGTAAAAAAATAATGTTTGTAGCCACTAAAAAACAGGCTAAAGAGATTGTGAGCGAATGTGCAAGAAAAGTAAACATGCCTTACGTAACCGAACGTTGGTTGGGTGGTATGTTAACCAACTTCAACACTATCCGTAAAAGCGTTAAAAAAATGCAGAGCATCGAAAAAATGCTTAACGACGGCAGCGCAGAAAATCTTACTAAAAAAGAACGCTTAACATTAAGCCGTGATAAAGAAAAATTGGAAAAAGTGTTAGGTGGTATTGCTGCAATAAGCCGTGTACCTTCTGCTTTATTTTTGGTAGATATAGGGCACGAGCACATTGCTATGGCCGAAGCAAAAAAATTAGGCATCAGCACTTTTGGTATGGTAGATACCAACTGCGATCCTAATAAAGTTGACTTTGCTATTCCTGCAAATGATGATGCTACAAAATCAATTTCTATTATTGTAAATTATTTAACTGCGGCTATTGCTGAGGGTTTGCAGGAGCGCCAGAGCGATAAAGATAATGAAGATGAACACAGCGATGTAGAAGAATCAGCAGAGGCAAAAGCAGCAAGGTTTGAAAAGAAAGCAGACGGCGGCGATGACAGAAATAAGCGAGGCGGCGGTGGTAGCAGAGGTCCTGGTGGACCGGGTGGCCAACCAAAACGCAGAATTGCTGGTCCGGGCCAGGGTGGTAGAAGACCGGCTGGTGGACCTGGTGGAGCAAGGTAAATAGCCCCATCCTATTGAACTAACGTTCGTTCTCTTGCAGAGAACCCCAGAGGGGAAGAGAAAAGGCGAAGATTGGAGCGAAGATTATGTTTGAATTTTATGAAGTATGTTTTAACGAATGCACTTTCTAATCTAAAACATTATCCATTATTAATTATTAATTATCCATTACAATGAGTGTTACTATAACAGCAGCAGACATTAACAAACTACGTCAAACAACCGGAGCCGGTATGTTAGACTGCCGTAAAGCATTAACTGAAAGTAACGGCGATTTTGAAGCAGCTATTGACTGGTTGCGTAAACAGGGCCAAAAGGTGGCGGCTAAACGCAGCGACCGTGAAGCTAAAGAAGGTGTGGTAATTGCACAAACTACTGCCGATAACAAAAGCGGTATTGTATTATGTGTAAGTGCCGAAACAGATTTCGTAAGTCTTAATGCAGAATTTGTAGCTTTTGTAAAAGCCATTGCAGATGCAGCCATTGCAAACAATGTAAATACAGCAGAAGAATTAAACGCAGTAACCATTGGCAACGAAACAGTAGCTGATATGGTGAATGATAAATTAGCCGCCATTGGCGAAAAAATTGCTATCACACGTTTTGAAAGAGTGAATGCGGAATACGTTGCTTCTTACATACACGGTGCAAACCGCATGGGTGTGTTAGCAGGGTTTAATAAAGTAGCTGTTGATGCCGGTAAAGATATTGCCATGCAAATTGCAGCAATGAATCCATTGGCTATTGACGAAACATCAATACCTGCAGAAACTATTGCACGTGAAAGAGCAATAGCTATTGATCAAATTAAAGCAGAAGGCAAACCAGCTGAAATGGCTGAAAAAATTGCTGTAGGTAAAGTAAATAAATTTTTAAAAGATAATACTTTATTGCACCAGCCATTTGTAAAAGATAACGGCAAAACTGTTGCTGATTACTTAAAGAGTGTTGATGCCGATTTAAAATTAGTAGAATTTAAAAGAGTAGCATTAGGCTAATACTTTTTTTCAAACTTTATAAAAAGGGTTGTTTCATTTATTTGAAACAACCCTTTTGCATTTACAAGTAATTGGGAAAAAAAAGTCCCGTACTGCTGCAATTGTGTATTAAGCGCCATAGCTTTTGTACAATCTATTGTACACAAAAATGTGGATTAGCTTAACAAAGCATGTGAAAAATTGCCTTTTTTATTGGCATATATTTTTCAGTTCATTATTATTCAATCATCAAAAAAATATTTTATGGATAAGAATTTAATGAACGAAGAAGCAGTGAATAAATTAAAAGAGCTGGCGATGGATATTGATATTGCTCTTTTTTGCACCAACTTAAAAACAGATGATGGTTCCACCTGCAGACCCATGAGTACACAGGGTGTAGATGATGATGGCACCTTATGGTTTTTTAGTGCTAAAGACAGTGATAAGAACAGGGAAATAAAAGAAAATAATCATGTGCAGCTTTTTTACAGCCACCCCGGTAAAATGAGCTACATGGTGGTGAACGGTACAGCTGAAATTTTGTTTGATAAAAATAAAATTGAAGAGTTATGGTCGCCATTGGTAAAAACCTGGTTCCAGGGTGGTAAGGATGATCCGAATTTATCACTTATAAAAATTACGCCGGTTAGTGCTTATTACTGGGATACCAAAGGAAACAAGATGATTAACTTTTTTAAAATGCTGGCATCTGTTGCTACAGGTAAAACATTAGTAGATGCAGAAGAAGGTGAGTTGAATGTAAAATAAAATTCCCTTTCAATATTTTTCTGTAATTAAAAAAGGCTGCTTCAATTTTAGTTGAAGCAACCTTTTTAGTTTTAAATATATTTTGGCTATACCAATTAGACATTGAAAGAATACTGTCAGCCTGAGCTTGTCGAAGGCGGGTTGGCCATCGCACCGGTTTTGACAGCCTCAACCTGACAGCTTTTTAATCAGGTAGATTCAATGTCTAATTGGTATTAGTTTACTTTTTCCAAATTAAGTGCAATAGTTTTTTCTTTAGAATTATATTTCATAATTAAAACGGTGCCCGGTTTACCTCTTGTAATATAGTAGCTTACTTTTTTTTCTTTTACAAGATCAAATCTTTTTTGCGTAAACCCCTTTTTAGGATCGATGGTTATGGCAACGGTACCATATTTTTCATCTCCAAAAGAACCCCGTGCCAGTATGGTTTTTTTCTGCCCGTCCATTCCTTCGTCGGTGTACATGTACCCAAACGCATGCATATAGGTAAGTAATCTTGCCATTAAACCAATTGACAAACCGTCGGTGGGTAATGATACTCTATCCTTATCTTTTTCAATTTTTTCTAAAGATTTCGCTTTAAAACTATTATCGACACGCAATAAAAACATATCCTCAATTGTAGCCTGTGCAGCGGAAGCGTTGCCTTTACTTAACACTTTCATTACAGCGCCACCGGCACTTACTGTTTTTCTAAAAAACTCACCTACCATCACCATACTGCCATCTGGCATTAAACAAATATCATGCGCCTTAATATAACCATCTTCCGATTTACTTTCATTTTTCATATTCAGTACGCTGCCCAAATCATTTTGATAATTAAAATGTTTTAATACTTTTATTTCTCCTGTAATGTCGTTAAGTTCTCCAATACTAAATCCAATTGGTTTTGAATTAGCAAACTTGTTACTTTCATCAAACATAGTAGAAACAATTTTTAATTTTCCATCTGTACTGTTTTTTATCAGCATAGGTTCAAAAGATAATCCACCCATGTCCATTGGCTTTTTAAATAATTCTTTACCTGTTTCAGTACTAAGGCCTACTAAAAAAATTGTAGCATCTCTTGCCATTACACTGGCCCTGTCCATTTCAAAAAATAAAACTGCATTAGGTGTTGTTGCTAGTAAATACAAATCGGTTCTGTCGCCTTTTTCGATGGTAATACTTTTTTCCCATTTTAATTTTCCATTGGTTCCAATCATTTGTACATCAACACCTCCTGTTTTTGCTTTACTCTGATATACACATACAAACCCTTTCCCTTCCACATTATCTATGCCTTCATAAATTGCTTCCATTTGCTCTGCAATTGCGGCACCAAACATTCCTTTTTTTACTTTTTCAGGGTCGTAAGGAACCATGCCTGTTTCTTTGCCCTTTAAATCAAATATTTTTACAAATCTTTTAAAACCATCTCTTTTATCTTCATCATAAAAACTTAATAATAATTGATTGGATTCGTAAACTGCTCTTCTTAAAATTAAATCTTTTGAACCCTCAAATTCATTATTGCCAAGAGGCTTTAAATTTTCATCTAAAATTTCTAAGCGGTACATTGCTGATTTTTTCAATTTATCTATTTTGTAAAAAAGAGCATAACCAACTATTTGTTTGTTGTTTGTAATTTCAACAGAGCTTTGCAACTCCACTTCAATTACGTTTTCTAATAATTTGCTTTGTGCAAAAGTGTTGGTGCTAAGCAATACGGCTATTGCAACAGCCATTAGTTTTAGTTTTTTCATTTTTTTTGTATTAAGTAATTGTATTTACTGTTGGGGTATTTATTTTTAAAGTTAGTGTAAGCAGTTATTGTATCCTTCATTTTTACCTGTGTGTTAAACATCATATTGGCAAAGTCAAAATCTTCTGCAGTGTTAGCGGTATTATTTTTTAAAAAGTAAACGGCCATCTTTTCTAAATCTTCGGTGCTGCAATTAAACAAAAAATCCTGGAGTTCTTTTAAATTACTGCCGGCTTCAGCATTAGTATTGGCGGCATTAAATCTTTCTAAATTTTTATCTTTATAAAATAATTTTGAAAAGCTGAGGGATAAAAAATTATAGTACGCTGTGGGGTTGTACTGATTCTTTAATGCAAAAATACACAGGTGAATGCATAGGCCCAGGCTGTTATTTTCGTATTTATCCCTCACCAGCTCCAGCATGGCTCGTTCTTTAAAATTTTTATCAAAACTGTTTAAGGTTGTACAACAATTTATTGTTGCCGGGTTATTGTTGCCGGCAATTGTTGCATACCGTTTAGCACAATCCGGATGTGTTTTTATGCTGTCGATATCTTTATCTGCATTCATGGTTATCTTCATTGCCGAAAGGCCATTGTATTTTACTTTCCTTATAAAATAAACAGAATCTATTGGAGCGGCAGCAAAAAAATCTTTTACAACATATAGTTTGTTCGATGTAAATAATTCTTCCACCTTATCTAACTTTAATAAAACCTTTGCTGCATTTGTTGTATTATAATGGGCTTTTTTTATCAGCAACACACCCAAACTGTCCGCCTCACTTTCTTTATAAGTGCTGTGCTTACCACTTTCAACAGTAAGCCCTTTCATTAGCTTTCTGTAGCGGTCAAATTTTCCATAATCTGCTTTTTTTATTTTCTTCAGCTCATCGTTAAACTCTTCGGAGGTAAGCATAGCAATACTTTTTTTAAGTTTGCTGTCGGTGTGGTTTAATAACTGGTGAGCAATTTCATGTGCAATTACCAGTGCCAGTTCATCATCATTGTCAATCCATAAAAACAAACCAAGGTTTATCATAACTGTGCCTTCGCCATAGCAAGCGGCGTTGGCAATAACAGAACGGTTAATATACAGGTGTATAGTATCAAACTTAAAATTTGTATTGGCTGCAATAATTCTTTTAAGAATACTGTTGCACTTATTTAACAGCAACGAATCTTTTACCAGTTCATCGTCTTCAAAAGCTTCTAATAAACTTTTGTTACCCGCTTTTAATATTTCTTCGTACCAGGCCTGAGATGATTTATCGGGATAAGTTTTAGGAACAGTGTATTTTTTTAATTGCGCTATTTTATCGGTGTAGCAGGTGGAGCTGAGTGGAGAAAAACTATTATCGCTTTGCTGTGCATTTACTGCAGCAGCTAAAAAGCTACTAAACAGCAGTGTAATTGTAAATTTTATACAAAACTGGTAAAAGGGTATTTGCATTAGTTTTAAGGGGATACAATTTTGAAATGTGAATTTAATACATTTTAATAATTAAGCGCCGATAATTTTGGTTACCCTGTAAAGCAACGAAAACGTACTTATTATATTGTTAGCTGTGGATAAAACCACGGCATAGCCGAAAAAGACACTAGCCCCTTATTTTTAAAATACCCACCACAGGGTATTGGGCAGGCTTTTATTTTTTGCACATTTACAGCCTAAACTTTTAAGAATGAAAAAATTGTTAACCCTTGCAGTAACTCTTATTATGGCTACTGTAATTTTTGCCCAGCAACCAGCAAAAGAATGGACAAAAAAATTTCCCGGTAATGTAAAATGGTATCAAATATCTGATGCCGGTATATTAGTAGTTTGTACAGGCGATGCATTGTACGGCCTTAACCCCGATACAGGAATAGAAACCTGGAAAGTAGATAACCTTGATGATGTAAAAGAAGAAAACTACGACCCCATTGAAGGCACTCCTTATGCTGCCTTAATTAAAAATAAATTTATGAGAGGTGCCGAGCATACTCTTATTGACGTGGTTACCGGCAAAGTAGTAGCCGATACAAAAGAGCTTGATCTTGCCAATGTGGTAAAGCGTATTCACGTACCTGAATTAAACAGCATGATGTTTTACGGTACTTCACGCAGTAAAGGAAAATTTCAAATGGTGATGGTATCGCTTGCCGATGGCCGCAAAGTATGGGATCAATTAAAATTATTTGATAAAAACAGCGAGGAAGTAGTATCCAACGGCTTGGCAACAAACGATGGTATTTATATTGCTACTACAAAAAACATTTATAAACTTAACCAGCAAACAGGTGAAGTGCTTTGGAGTGTAGATATGAAAACGGAAAAACCTGTGGTGGAAATGGAAGACAACAAAAAGGGCGGCTTTGGAAAATTAATGGGTGGTAAAGGAAAGCATATTGATTTAAGTGCCAGTGCAACATCAACCAGTGCCCAGTTTTTTTTAAAAGATAATAATAAAGACAAAGTGTATTTCTGGAACCAGGATGTACTGCTGGCTTATAATAACGCCGATGGTAAGCCGCTTACAAAAGAAGTGGAACTGCAATCGCCGGTGGCATATATTTTATACGACTCACACGGTATGCTGGTTACCACTACCGAAAAAACTCAAAAAGATCAGGCTACGCAAGGCGGAAGCGGTGGAGGATTAATGGGAAAAATAAAACGTAAATCGGCTTCGGGTAAAAACAGGGCTTCTATTTTATGTATTGATCCTGCAACAGGCGAAAATAAATGGGGCGATGAAATAGATTTAAAAGGCGATGTTAGTGCTTACAAATTAGTAGGCAACAAATTAATTTTAGCTACTGCAAAAGATGATGGTGATAATTACATCAGCATTATTGATTTGGATGCAGGAAAATCTGTAACCAAAAAACCATTATCTATTAAAGGAGAGATCAGGGATTTACAGGTGGTGCCACAGGGATTATACTACCGCACCTCCGACGAAATAAATATTTTAGATTTAGAGAGTGGTGATAAAACATGGAAAAAAGGATTTAAAGTAAAAAATTGTGTAGGTGATAACACCGGCAACAAAACTGGTTTTGTGTATGCTAACGATATTATTTATAAAGTTGATTTTGCAACAGGCGATTTAAACGAATGGGTAAAAGGAATTGATTTTAATGGTAAAGAAGATCCAACCTCTTTGCAGGTAAGGGATAATGGTGTACTGTTAACATCCGATCAAAATGCAACATTATATAACAACGATGGAAAAGTAGTGTGGCATTCTTACAACAAAGCTCCCGGCAGAACAGGAATGGGAAAAGTATTAAGCGGCCTTGGTGGCTTAGCATGCGCTATGGTTGCAGCAGGTGAAGCAAGCCGCAGTGCACAATTAAGTTATGCAAAAGGTTATTACGGCAGCACAGACCCTGGCTTAGATAATTCCATAAAAAATGCACAGGCCAATGCCTCCAATTTTGCAGGCGCTGCTGCAAGCAGTTTTGCATCAATCAGTAAAAGATTTAAAGCAACCATACAGGCCAACGATTTTATGACGGTGATGACCGCATTGGGTGGTAATAATGAAGCAAAAAATTCTGGTGCCGTAATTGTAAGTAAAGTTGATGGCAAAAATATGTCGAGTATGATGCTGGGAGATAAAACACCTGATTATAAATTAGATGAATTGGGCAGAATGATATTTCAAAAAAGTGATAACGACGAGATAAAGGGATTTAAGTTTTAAATAAATATTTTCTGGAAAAAATAGAATGGGTTGCAAAAATGCAACCCGTTTTTTTATTTGGCTAAAGCCTAGAACCTCAATTTGCATTACCACGCCTTTAAAGGCGTGGTAATGCAATGAAAATGCAATGGCTTTAGCCAAACCGTATTTGTTAAAAATTAATTT
>NZ_JANMUN010000136.1:0-20019 GCF_031391665.1 Ferruginibacter sp. | reverse complement strand
CGAAAACCACCCCAGCTGGATCGTGCAACCGAATGAAACCGCCGGTGCCCGCCAGTCGGAAATCAAGGTGATCAGGGCCGGGACGTTGATCGGCGAACAATTGCAGAAACCCTCCGGCCCCGTAAAAATCCTTTTGCATCCTGGTGCACCCGGCGGATGGTATTGGAAACAAGCCCTTCGTTTATGGTGTAGTTTTTAAAAATTTGCTGTTGTGCTGCAGCCGGGTTTACTAAACCGGAAATAAAGTAAAGGAATATTGTTATTAAACAATAACGCATAGTTTAAAGTTAATGCAGATTTTATTAGGTATGCTGTTTAATAATTTTTTAAAACGGGGTATGCTTTTTTAGCGGCTTTGTATTAAATTCTATTTCTTATTTTAAGTTGGTTAAAAAACTACTGCTGTAAATAAAATGAACTAATTAAAGCATGGTATTATTTTTTTAGAAGATTAATTATAATTATTCGATTTTTAAAGGCGGTCCAACAATTTGCATTTCATTATCTTTAAAAAGTTTACTCATTTCCTCTTTTGAAGGTTCCTTATCAAATGCTGCAAGTGTTGTAAAAAATGATTCCATTTTTCCTGCCGGTTGAAAAAGTACCGTCATCTTTCCTTTTTCACTTACCTGCGTCCAGGCATGAGCCACTTTCATTGGCATAAAAATACTGTCGCCAGCGGCCAAATGAAATTTATCTTCTCCTACCTGAAAAAAGTAACTGCCTTCCACCACATAAAAAACTTCATCCTGAAAATGATGTACATGCAAAGGTGTTCCTTTACCCTGCGATAAAGAGGTTTGTTCAAACATAGCAAAGCCTCCGTCGGTATCGCTGCCGGATATTTTTACATCAAGTATATTTTGATTAATGCCTTTTAATTTTATATGGCCATGTATCCGGCCTTCGCCTGCGTTTACTTTAAAACCTTTATCTGTTCGTTGCATTTCATTTTTATTTTTTGAAAAAGTTGAAAATGGAGCTGCAGCAATTGCAAGGGCTGATAAAATAAATTTATTTCTCTTCATACTGTTTATTTTTTATTCTTATTGTTTAAAATTTTATTTATAAAGGAACAGGAGGCAACACCGTTTTTTCCCAATCGGAATATTTTTGTTTTAACCTTTCGAAAATTATTTTTTCTTTTTCTTTAAGATTATTTTTTTCACCCGGATCTTTTACCAGGTTAAACAGGTATTCGCCTTTTTCATCCTGTAAATATTTCCATGGTCCGGTTCTGATGGCTTTTTGTTTATTGCGTTGAAATGTTCGCCAGTAAAATGTGCGTTCCATATTTTTTTTATTGCCTGTTAATATGGGTATTAAGTCTATTCCATCTAACGGAAAATTTTTATCTGCTTTTGCATTTGCAAGGGCAAGTATTGTAGCCATCCAATCCATAGTAATTGTAATCTGATTAGTAACGGTGTTGGCTGCAATTTTTCCGGGCCATCGTATAAATGCGGCGGTTCTTATACCACCTTCCCATAAATGAAATTTGCCCTTCTGATAAATTCCATTATCACCAAATTTTTCACCACCGTTATCACTTGTAAATATGATGACCGTATTTTTTGAAAGATTTTCTTCGTCCAGGGTTTGCATTATTTTCCCAATGGCATCATCAAGACTTTTCATCATGGCTGCATATTTTTCAGGAGTACCGCCCTGCTGCCATTGCTCTCTGCCCAATGCATAAGGAGTATCGCCCGGTGCCTGCAGCGGCCAGTGCGGTGCACTAAACATGAGGCTGATAAAAAATGGTTTTGTATGTCGTTGCCGGATAATATCAATAGTTCTCTCCGCAAAAAGTTCTGTGAGGTAACCTTTTTTAATTACAGGTGTTTCATTTTCATACAAATCATTTTGGCCTACAACATTGGTATGAGAAATATGATCTATCCCACCGCTATTGTAACCAAAGAATTCTTCAAACCCATTTTGTATTGGGCTCATTGCAGCCAAAAAACCTAAATGCCACTTACCAACGAGATGAGTGCTGTAGCCACTTTTTTTCATGAAGGTGGCAATGGAAGGATAATTGGATGTTAATCCGGCGAGGCTGTCTTTTTGCACAAGGGGCTCATGCAAACCAACTGGTGTACGGGCAGGGTAGCGGCCCGTCATAAACGAAGTTCGGGTAGGCGTACACATGGGACCGCCTGTATATGCATTCATAAACTTTACTCCCTGCGAAGCCAGTTTATCCAAATTTGGGGTGGTGTAATCTTTGCGTCCGTAGCAGCTTAAATCTCCATAACCCATATCATCCGTCATAATGTAAATAATATTGGGCCGTGCTGATTGAGTAAAACTATTATAAGGAATTATTGAAGTGAGAAAGATCATTCCAAAAACAATTTTTTTATGTGTACACTTAAACATGATAGCTTATTTTAAGAATGATGTTTGTATAGGCTGAGGGGATAGAAATATCTGGATAATGAATTTTTTATAAAATATTTTATTCTTTAAGTGTCATACCCCATTTTTTTGCAATCACTCTTTTTTCTTCAATGGTTCTTTTTACAAAAGGCTTGCCTAGTGGCGTACCTACTTCTCTAAAATATCCCTCAAATCCTGAAGGAGTATAAGCAAATCGCATTTCTAAATTTTCAGTTCCGTTATTTCTTAAGCCATGCCAGGTGCCTTTTGGCACTACAGCTACAGCACCTTCTGAAACCGGGTATTCTTTTTCTCCCATGGTAAATATGCCTGAGCCTCTATGAATAAAAATTAATTCATCTTCTTTTTTATGTTTATGTACAGGTATGCCTTCGGCAGGTAAAATGGTTTCTGATAAGAAGCTAATGTTTTCCGATCCCAGCTGCTTTGCAACTTTAATTTTCAATATCGTTGTGCCGTTTCTTAACAAATACGTTTCACCATCTTCTTCGTTTACTACTATTCCTTTAAATGGGGATGAGGTCTGCGCTGAATTAATAGCGGGAAGTAACAAAACAGATATTAATGCTGCACTGCTTTTTTCAACAAAATTTCTTCGGGATGTCATAAAAAGTAAATTGAGATTTAAATTTAGAAATTTCTATTGACATATTTCATTTGCATGTCTTGCAATCAATATCCATCGATCATTTTCTCTTTGGTAGATATTGGTATACCGTCGTTTAATTGTTTGCCCGCCTTTTGGACTGCCCATTACCGGAACAACGGTTTCACTACCCATGGATATTACGATATTTCCAGTAACAAGAATTTTTTCAAGGTCATGTGTATAACTGGTGTAGCTGATAAGCCCAGCCATCACCATCTCTACCTGGCCCCCTGTTAAAACATTATTTCTTGGAGAATTTACCATAAAGTTGCGTGCCCATATTTTTCGTAATGTAGCCGAATCCTTTTTCATTATTGCCTGTGCCTGTTTTTCTTCAAGGTCCCGGATTTCTTTTTCTATGATTTCGTTTTGTGCATAAGCACAAAATAAAATAAGCAGCGATGATACTAAGGAGATTAATTTTTTCATTTTTTTTGTTTTGATTTATTAATGATTTCAATCAATAGAAATAATCGTCGCCTGCCTTGCCACCAACTGCCAGTTATTTTTATTTTTCATCCAGATATTGGTATAGCGTCGCTTTACCGTTTTACCTGCATTGGGCATTTTGCCGGCAGGGTGCAGGGTTTCGTTACCCATGGCAATAGCAATGTTATTATTAAAAGTTACTTTTTCTGTAACTCTTTCAAAAATTTCCATGTCCACTTCGCCACTTCGTATTAAATGTTTTAACTGTTGCAGTGTGGTAATTTTATTGGTGGGAGCATTTACTACAAAATCGGGAGAGAAAATTTTGTACAAAGCGGTTGTATCTTTTTTTAAAAAGGCTTCTCTTTGTGCATCTTCTAATTTTCTTATTTCCCATTCTTCATTGCTTTGCGAAAAAATACAAAATGAAATGAGCAAAGACAACAGTGTGATAATTATTTTTTTCATCTCTTGAATAATTAAAAATAAATTGATTTGATTACAAAAATTCAATGCTGTTGTGGTGGTATTATAACCCCGTAAAAATTTCTCCTGTAAACGTTAATAGTTTATTTCCTGTGACGAAAATCCAATATTTCTTCCTGAAATAATAATTATCTCTTTGTTATTCTTTAATAAATTTAACAGTAGTTATCTCGATCCCACTAATTAATTGAACTAAATATATACCCGCTGCTAAATGACTAATGTTAATTTCATTTGTACCGGGCTTTGTTTTTTGTTGCAGTTGTACTTTTCCTGCAACATCAATAATTTTTGCAATGCTGTTATCATTTGCATTTTTAAGTACAATAAAATTGTGTGCAGGATTTGGTGAAACTGAAAACAATTGCTGCTTATCAAAATTTAATTTTATTACATTGCTGTACTTAAATTTACCATCAACATCAATCATTTTTAAACGATAAAAATTAATGCCGGGAAACGCATTTGCATCTGTTGCTGTGTAATAACTTTTCGCAATTGTATTTTTTGCATTTACCGTATTGATGCTTATAAAATTACTGCCGTCAGTACTTTTTTCAACTTCGTAATGAGAGGAATTTTGTTCGTTTTCTGTAACCCAATTTAAGCAAATACTGTTATTGCATTTGCCGCCATCAAAACTTATAAGTGTGACAGGTAAAGGATTTAAAGCGGTGCCTGATGCCAATGTAAACGGACTGAAATTAGCCACAGCAATCAATGATGTAACGGTACCAGAAGTATTAGTGCCTGTTACTAAACTATTTCCTTCATCTTTCCATAAACTGCCATTCCACCTTGCTACTTTAAGGTCGGGCAGACTATTTACTGTACCGCTTCGGCTACCATCCCAGCTTAAAGTTACAAACACAGCAGATGCACCAGCTGTTCTATCCAGTATCCAATATTCTGATGAAGACAAATGATCTATCGTAGCATCTTTTAGTGCTGTATTGTAGCCGTTGCCAGAAGGGTCAGTTGTAAAATATTGTGCCCGGAATGCGTCAGTTACATTTAAAGGAGCAGAGATACTTATGGGTGCAAATTTGCCCAGTTTACCAACAGGAAAAGTAAATGCTGTGTTGCCAATTTTAGTTAGTGGCCCATCTAAATAACTGGTTGCAGAAGCGCCTGTTTGCGTTGCGCTACTTTCAAATATTAAAGGGTTAGTTAAACTGCTGTAAATGATGCCGCTTATAAAAGTTACGTTGTTGCTAATGGTTACAGCATCATTTAAAGTAACTTTACCTGCACCGGATTTTTGTATTGATAATTGCTGCATTACAATAGGCTGCGTACCCAATTGTTCTATTACACTATTACCACTACCAGTAAATTTTATTTTGCCAATGATAATATTGCTTGCGGAGTTTAACGTTAGATTTTGTGCATATTCAACAATGTTACTTGCAGAGCCTCCAACACCAATATATATGTCGCCATTATTACGGGTGTAGGTTACGTTACCAAAATACTTATTGCTATAATTACCGCTGCCACTGTTGTATGCATCAAATAAAGCACTGCTGCCGTTATTGGTAAAACTGCAATTGCCCGTAATTATATTGTTACGCATATCTGTAACAAAACTTCCCGAATTACTGGCATCATCAGCTAGGGTTACATTTCCTGTTATTTGATTGTTGAACATTTCTGCAAAGCCATTTCTATAGCCAGTAACAGTAAATGTATTTACAATCAGTGTATCATTTTTTATATTTGCACCTTTGGAATTAAGCACATCAATGATGCCTCCACCGGTTTGATTCTTCAATTCATCCAGGGCAAAAACATCAGGCGTGGTATAATGGGCAGTAATATTTATGGTACCGCTGATAGTTGTTTTTCTTCCGGCAAAGCCAAAAAAATTACCCAGGTGTGTATCTCCTGCTGTATTATTTGTATAAATAAAATTACCGTTTATTATTGCGCCATAGGTAAATGCTTCAGTGTAGCCTGCCACGGTACGGTTAATGGTAACATTTCCATCAAACAGCGAGCCGGCAATGGTATAGCAAATCTGCATTGGGCCGGCGCCATTTGCAGTAAAAATGGTATTGCCAATGTAATGGTTTCCCCATTCATAAAAAGGAATACCAAGACCACCATTCATGGTAAAATTTGTATTGCCTGTAAACAGGTTATTATTAATGTAGACTGGCGCATTGCCTAATGGTAAAGCATTACTGTTTAAAGATGTTACCGCTGTAATAGAACTGTTTAAAATTTGGCAATTAATGTTACCTCTAACCCCATTAATTGTTAGTGCTGTATTTTTTAAGGTATCTTTTTCTATTAAAAAACCAGCCGTATTTTGCAATAAAATATTGCCTCCATTTGTTTGATTAATAAAGCGGTGAATTTCGAAAATAGATGTAGCAGTATTTATTGAGGGGTCGTTAATTGTAATGTCAACCGTACCACCAATACTTGTTTTTGCTGTGTTTGTTCCCATTATTGTTATGCTGCCTGTATTATCGGTAAATGAATAATTCCCAATAATATTTCCTCCGCCATTACACACATGCGTTTCTCCTTTTGTGGTTCGGTTTACAGTAAGGCTGCCATTAAATTGTGAGGGTACAACCTCAGAAATTTTAACATTAAGCGTACCTGTTATATTGTAAGTAACATTGCCATTAAATTGATTGGCAACACCGGCATCACCATCTAAAAAGGTATTGATGCCGGAGATGTTAAATACAATTGCATCATTAACAGTATTGTTTTTAAAATAAGTGGTAAAGCCAAGGTCGCCGGTGTTAATATTTAAAATAATATCAGTACCAGCATTGCTATTATTAATTGTTGCTCCGGTAAAATATACAAAATCGTTACTAATGATGGTAACGTTAAAACCATTTACATCTATACTGCTGCCTGCCTGCATATTAATAGATCTTACAGTTATGTTGTTCAATAAAACCGGATAATTCCCTAAGCCGCCGGGAATGATGGCAATATCATTACTTGCAGGCACAACCATGGGGTTCCAGTTAGAAGTACTGTTCCAATTGGAGCCGGATGCACCCGTCCATGTTTGTGCTTTTAAAAAATAAAAAGACAGGAGCAGTGTTGTAACCAGATAAATTTTTTTCATTATTCTTAAATGAATGAGTTTAAAAATGTTTTATCAATTAGTTTTTAATTAATAGTATGCGAAAAAAACCATCTGTAATTTTTACTTCTTTTTTGGTGTTGTTACAAACATTGGTAAAAAAAAATTTTCCTTCTGCTGCATTATCATCCACTTTTGTAATTTCTATTGCTCCTTTTGGGTTGATGTATAAACAACCATCATTCAGCATAAGGTCAACTGCATTGTCATCGCTGATAATTATTTTTTTGCCCACCACCATATCAGTTTTGGAATAAGACAGGCCTATATAATCATTCTTATAATAACCCACTATTCTGCCAGCAGCATCGGGTGGCATCATGGAAGATGCCACCCAATTACTGCCATTTATTTTGGCATTCATAGTATAACCGCTTGCGGTGGCAGCAACAGTGCCAGGCTTAATGGCCGCTTTAATTTGTGTTGCCCTTTCAACAGGATTGCTTTGGTTACTATTGCCGCAGGAATAAAGTATGGCAGCGATAAATAAAATTGAAATGATTTGTTTCATGATTAGTGTTTTAATTCGAAGCAATTTTTATTAGTCGGCAGTTTCCACCACTTTATTTTTAACTCCTTTAACCCGATAATCATTTGTTACTGGTTTTTGAATGTTTTGTATGGCGGTTGTTTATTCAATATTTACAAAACTTATTCATCCTTTTGATCTGTTTAAACCTGAGCTTTTATAAAATAATTAAAGCCACTAACTTACCTGAATGCCAAACAGTTGCTGCCAACCGTTTACTTTTTTAAAACACCTCATGGGGTTACACTGAGATTAGAAATATAAGCAGTGTTGTTGTGCATTAATCGCACAGCTTATTTATAAAAAATTTTGTTGGGCTGCTTGCTGGCCGGATTACAGTGCCAGCCATAATTGTAATTTTATTACCGGCATTAATATATTTTTTTCCATTACCGCTGCCAATAAATACAGTATTTCCAGGCGTAACAGCACCAATTCGAATATCACTTTTTGCGGCCATATAAAACTCGTTTAAGATTGTGATGTTTATAGAGTTTGCATACAGCGTTGCATCTAAGGTAACAAGGCATTTGTTTACTACATTTTGATTAGCAATAGTAGCCCTCATCCTGGTTGCCTGTTGCACTGTAAACTGTGTATAACAAGCAGCCCAATAGCTCATAATATTATTAATAGGTGGAGCGTAAGACCGGGTGCTTCCATTACAAACTATTGTTTGGTTGCCTGTATAGATACAGCTATTGGGTGGCGTTACCATGTTTTCCGATCCGCCAAAGTCAGCCTGAGTATCACAAACTAAATCGCCGCTGTTGTTGCAGTTGCTTCCATCAGGGCATTCGGTACCACCGCTGGTTTCAAACGTATGGAGCAAGCCTAAACAATGGCCCATTTCATGATAAAAATTAAAATTATTTGCTTGCACTACAGAGAAATGATCCGAAGGTATATTATAGGAATTACCACCCGACCCGTCACCCAAACTTCTATGTACATAAATATCAATGGCATCATTGTGTTTATTATTTGCCAAAAGAGAAGCTTCATCGGCAGCTAAACCCGGGTTCATACTATTATTTAAAAAAGTATTGTTTACATACTCAAATCCAACAAACATGAAACAGATATTATGAGGTTTAAAAAAATTAGTCATTGTTTGTAAATCAATATGCATCTGTGCCTCAGTAGTGGCTGCATTTGTGCCATCGTTATCCCTGAGTATGTGAACATATACCCTTATCACATATAAATAGTCAATGGTTCGCTCAATACCATTTAGTTGTTCCTGTGTGTATTTTGTTATAACTAAGGGTGTTTTGGTTGAGCAATTTTGTTTCGGCTTTGTATTTTGCTGTGCATATACTTCTGTATACAGGCATGTGGCAATGAGTATATGGATCAGTAAGAAAATGTGCGGTTGTAAAATATATTTTTTCATTTTTTCTGATTAGGCATTCAAAAAACCTGGTTATTTCTTTTTTAGTGCTTCTATCTCTTTCTTCAATTCAATCATATATAATGTCAGTTCTTCAATTTTTTCCATCATTCTTTTTTGTACATCACCAACATGCAAGCCTTTTTCCGCTACCTCTTTTGCAGATGGTATATTAGGCAGGTGTTTATTTTGCTGAATAAATTTTTCTACATCTTCCAGCGGGGCAAGTTTATATTTCTTATCAAAAACATAATCTGCCCAGCCGGTTTCCACTACAACTTCTTTGGTGCGTATGTCGCCATTTACCGATAGTTTGTATGTGGGGTTAAGTGTGCCGATACCTACATTACCTGTGTTGGTATTCATTATCAATCCCCAACCGGACACATTACCCCAGAAGCCGGTAGTAACTGCATCTGCAATACCCATAAATCCTATAGCAGCAGTATTTGCAGGGTTATTAAGCCACACACCAGCAGTGCTGCCGCCAGTTCCACTCCGAATACGCATTCTGTCTGCAACGTCCAGCTTAAACACAGGGTTATCATCAGGTACGCCAATTCCTACATTTCCTGTAGCTTCAGAAACAAAAATCCTTGAGAAACCACCACTAAAAATTCGCATATTAGTGGGAGAGAAAGTACCAATGCCTGCTGATGTACCACCTATTCGGGTGGATAAAACATTTCCATTTTCACCAATATGCGATATGCCATCACTGTTGTTTAATGTTTGTACTGTAAGCTTAGTCCCAACAGCCGGGTTGTCTGTTCCGATGAATACACCGCCGGTTGCCTGTGAGATGATCATACGGCTTAAGCTCCCGCTAAATATTCGCATATCAGTTGGAGAAAAAGTGCCGATGCCTGCTGTAGTACCACCAATCCTGGTTGATAAGATATTTCCCTGGATACTTCTATGCGTTATGCCATAGCTATTATTATCCGTTTCTACAGTAAGTTTATTTATAGGTGAGGTTGTACCAATACCTACATTGCCAGTATTATTATTAGAAATATTATTACCACTTGCATCCCAAAAACCACCACCACCAGCAACAGAACCTTTACTGCTGCTTTTTACAATCCATTTTTGTTCGGTGGCATCGTACTGCAGATTTACAATACCTTTATTTATTATGGTTATATCTGCATTTGTACCTGTAACAATCATATCTGTTACAGCAGCATTTACATCTTCATTATTTATTTGCATATTAAAACCGGTTCGGTTAAACAGGGTGAGCAACCTGCCATCATTACCTGCTGCAATACCAGCAATGGTAAAATCTGCAGTGGGGCCTGTAAGCCTGTAATAACTAAACCGGGTTGTATTTATATCCAATGCAATGGTTATACCATCGGCAACTGTAATTTCTGTAGTTCGCAAAATCAAATCTCCGTTTACATCTAAAGTTGCTTCGGGTGTGGGAGTATTTACACCAACATTTTGGCTGCTGCTTTTAGCAACAAGCAATACAATGCTTATAATAAAAACAAGTAATGATTTCATGATGAAATATTTTTTGGTTGGAAGTTTATTAAATTATTTGCCAAATTATTTTTATTTGTAGTAGATAAAAACCCCCAGTAAATAAGCGGGGGTGTTTTATGATTAGGCGGGCATTTTTTTGGGTACACTTTGTTAGTTGGGTTGAGCAATTATTGCTACACCAAAAAGAATATTTAGCAACAGCGAAGAAATAAATGTAAGCTTACGCTGTATGAAATATTTTTTAACTTTATTTAAAAGAAAGAAATGCTAATAGCCAATGGCTTTAAGAAACTCTTCTTTTTTTCTACGGGACACATCGACGTAAGCGCCGTTTTGCAATTCAATCTGGCCTCCATCACCCTTAATGTATTTTTTAATAAAATTAAGGTTGATAAGATGGGAGTGGTGAGTGCGGAAAAAAATATCTTCGGGCAGCAGCTCTTCAAATTCTTTTAAAGTTTTGGAGGCGGTTATTTTTGTTTTATCAGTAAAATAAATATTGGTGTAATTGCTGTTGGCCTCTAAATGTATAATGTCGTTTATATCAAAAAATAATAAGGCCTCTAAAGTAGGAATGGCTAATTTGTTTAATTGTTTCTTTGGGTGCTGCATATTTTGCTGCAGCAACTCAACTTGTTTTTTTGTTTGATTGTTTTGCTGCATGTCCACTTTAGATACAGCTGTTTTTAGCTCATCAATATCTACAGGTTTTAGTAAATAATCAAAAGCGGCATATTTTATTGCTTTAATGGCGTACTGGTCGTAAGCAGTAGTAAAAATTACATGAAAATTTTTTTCGGGCAACTGGTTCAGCATTTCAAAACCGTTCATACGGGGCATCTCAATATCTAAAAAAATAAGTTGAGGTTGGTGTTGTTGTATCAGCAATAATGCTTCCTGCCCATTTTCTGCCTCGGCAACTATTTTTACCTGCGTACAATAAGTCAGCAATTTTTCCCTCAGCGCCATTCTGCCTTTGGCTTCATCATCAATTATTATTGCGCTTATCATTTTAAATAATATTTAAGTTAACGGTTACTTCGGTACCTGTTGCTTTTCCATTATTGTACAAATCATTTATCTGTATAGCTGCATGCTCTTCTTTGTTAAATAATTTTATCCTGTCGTAACTTATTTGCATGCCATGGTGCGATTCTTTATTTTGCATTATTTCTCCGGCAGCTTTTCTTCCAATACCATTGTCGGTAATTGTATATTGAATGGTGTCATTTACTTTTTTTATTGTAATGATAAGTATGCCATCATTACCCTCTTTATTTTTAAGCCCGTGCAGTATAGCATTTTCTGCAAAGGGCTGTACAATTAGCGGCGGTACTTTATAATCGCTGTTTAAGAGTTCGCTGTCAATATTGAAAGTTGTTTTAAATTTATTTTCATGCCTTAATTCTTCAAGTTCAATATACAATTTTAGTGTATCAACATCTTTACTAAAAAGTACTGTATTTTGTTTACTGGTGTCTAAAATATTTCGTAAAAGTTTGGCAAATTTATTAAGATAAACGGTTGCAGAATATTTATCGTTCCCCTGTATTAATGCATCAATACTGTTAATGCAGTTAAATATAAAATGCGGATTCATCTGGCTGCGGAGTGCTTTCATCTCCATTTCTGCCATTTGTTTGGCAAAAAGCATTTTGTTTTTTGCTTCGTTACGTACCGCATTCATACGCCATTTAGCTATCGAATAAATTATGCCTGTAATAAGCAGTGCACATAAAATTTTAAACCAAGTGGTTTTCCACAAGGGTGGTGTAATAATTATTTTAAAAGAAGTAATTGCTCCAGTATTATTGCCCTGCTCTGCTTTTACTTCAAAAATATATTCACCCGGTTGCAGGCTGGTGTAATTAGCAAAACGTTTGGTGCCGCCATTTACCCAGTTTTTATCAACTCCTTCAAGACGGTAATAATAATTAGTAGGCAATACGCCGGAAAAACTTAGTGAAGCAAATTCGATAGTTATAAAATTTTCTTTGTAAGAAAGCCTGAGTGGGTTGTTGTTATAAAGTAATGAATCAACTGATACTGCTTTACCTAAAATTTCAAATCCGGTAATTTCAATTTTTGGCTTATTAATATTGCCGTAGCCAGGATTGCCCGTAAAAAAACTTATTATTTCTGTGCCGGTAAATGTTAACCATTGTCCATTTTGTAAAGGATAAAATTTATTAGATGAAAAGGTGGAGGTAACAAGCCCCGGTTCCATACCAAAAAGAATGATTTTTTTTTCTGACGGGATGTATTTACAAAGCCCATAATCGGAAGTGAACCATATTTTACCTGCAGTATCTTTTTTTATTGCATAAATATTATTGGAGGGTAAGCCATTGGCCATGGTTACCTGAGAAAATGTTTTTGTTTTTTTATTAAAAAAATTTAACCCGCCATAAATCGTGCCTATAAGTAATAAGCTGTCGTTAAGTTCTTCTATTCCCCTGCAGGTTTGGCCTGATAATGCTTTAACATTATTTTCATCTGGTAACCAAATGCTGGTGTAAATCATTTTCTCTGTATCAAATTGTTTAAAACCTGCAATAGTGCTTACCCAGCATTGCTGATCTTTATCAATAAAAATATTTGAAACATTATCCGCTTTTTTTAAAGTATCCCTGCAGGCATAAAATTTTTGCTGTTGTTTATTCCATTTTACAATTTTACCATTGTGCAGGCCAAAAAATACATTGCCTTTACTATCTTTTTCCATGCACATTATTGTAGAACCTTCCATTTCCGGCGGATGGAAAGTTTGTACAGCACCAGATACTAAATTATATTGCTGCAGGTAGCCATGCTGGCATCCTGTCCACAGGGTTTCTTCATCAACCTGTATTAAACTCCAGGTAAAATTTTTATGCGGTGGCAGGCCTTTAAATAAAATATTTTTTTTAAAATTCAGGTGTTCATCATAAACAGTAATACCTCCGCCCCATGTGCCGATAATTATATCGCCGCTTGTAGTTTGTACAGCACTGGTAATTTCATTTTTAGTAATTGATAAAGGATTATTTTTTTCGTGCCGTACAGCATTAAAAAATTTTCTGTAAGGATTAAAAATACTGATACCCTTATCTGTACCTAACCATATATTTTGTTCTTTATCCTGAAAAAGGCAGTAAATACTGAAATTGTACCGTATAGTTTCACTGTTTTTTTCTTCTGCAATACAATAATCAAAATTATCCTGATCCTCGTTATACCTTAGCAAGCCTCCGCCTTCTGTAGCCAGCCAGTTATTGTTATGGTCATCTTCCATCATGCAACTGATAATAATACCCGAAGAAGTGGGTAAATTATTTTTCGCTTTCATTTTAATATCAGATAAATTGTACTGGCTTATTTTTTTTGTTTTGTTATCATACCGGAATAAAACATCCGCCCAGGTGCTAATCCAAAAATTTTGCCTGCTGTCTATCATAATAAATCGCAGGTTTTTACCCTGCAGGTTATTTTTTAAAAACTTTAATAATAGATTGTTTTCAGGATTATTAATAGCTGAATAAACTTTTTTACTTTTTTTATCGAACAGATATAAATTATTATTGGTGATAACCCAGGTAATGTTAGTGGTACTGTCGGCAGCAATGGAAGTGCTGTAGTGGCTGTTTGCAGGTAAAACATTTAAGTTATTAGAAAAATATTTTTTTAAACTGCTGTTGTATTGATAAAGCGCATTGGAGCTTAGCCTCCACTCTTTATTATCAGCATCACGGTACGAAGTAAATGTAAAAGCTGTGTCTGTTATTAATTTTTCTTTATTGTAAACAGTAAATTTATTTTTTTCTGTTTCCATTTTTTCCAGTTTGTTATCATTGCTTATCCATAGCCTGTTATTTTTATTATCGGCATACATGTTAACTGCATTAGTAAGCATACCCAATGGACTGCTCAGCATTTCGGGGTAATAAATAAAACGGGAGCCATCGTACCGCTGTAAGCCATTAGCAGTTGCTATCCATATAAAACCTTTGGCATCCTGTACTATAGAAAATACCTGGTTGTGCAGCAATCCATCAGTTTGGGTAAGGTGCTTAAAAGAGTAATTCATCTTTTGCTGCGCCGATGCATAACAATTGAACACAATGAAGAAAATAAATATAATACAACGGCTGTATCGCATGGCTTAAAGCTACTTGAAATTAGGTTTAATAATCACTTCAATTTAGCCTAAATAAAAAATCATTCAAAACTTATTGAAATCTATTTGCACAAACAAACTGCTGATACAGTTTTTATTATTAGCTAATTTTTTTTACAATGTTTTTTCTTCTACTGTTGCACTTGCAGTTGGTTACAGCTCCCAAACTATTTCTAAACTTTAATACATTGCCAATACAATTACTCCCCTGCCACCCTGGTAAACAACTCTGCTTACTGTTAAAGGTCCATCAGATCTGTCAGAAACCCTTAGCTTAGTTACTCCAATTGAAAAATCACCACCACGCCTGATAGTACCCGCTGCGGTTGTAACTTCAGCATCTAAATTAGTTTGCGATGTTGCTACGTTTACATTACCAGGCCAATAATTTGCAATAGCATTTCCATTAAAACTAATTTTACCATCACCTATCGATGAGTTTGCCACTCCGGTTTTATTATAACTTCTCCCCGCTACATTACCTACTGTTACACATGCTTCAGTTAAATTACCACTCATATCCATTACTCCAAAAAAAGAAGCCCCGCTTGTAATTCTGTTAGATGTTGCAGTAGCAAAAATGCCATTCCTTAGTGGCCCGGTGGTAAGATTGCCATAGCTTGCATTGCCTAACACAGCGCTGCTGTTGCTCACGGTTTCAGTTGCAGTAAAAGGAGCAGTTAATGTAAAAGAGTTGCCGCTTATGGCAGTAGTACCCCACGCAAATTCGCCATTAACGGGTACATTAAATCCTGCAGAAGTATGACCTCTGCAGATTCTTTCAAAATTCATTTCAGTCATGGGTGCTAAACCTGCCCAGTCTAACCAAGCTGCCAAATCGGTCCAGCCCAAAAAATTACAAGCTGCAAACTCACCGTCGTTAGCTTCATCAAATATATTATTGCCTGAAGCATCACAGCCATAGGTAGCAGGTAAACCAATGCTTGAAGGGAATTTTATTTCTAAAAAATTTCTGCCGGTTCCGGATGCTGTTAAAGCACCAGTACCTGTAGCGGATGTTGGTGAATTTGCGGTACGGGTAGTTTGTTGAGCAAGGTTAAGCGTATTTAAAAAATCCCGGTAAGCACCCTGTGTTACCTCATACTTCATACACCAAATAGCTGAGGAAACAGGAAAAAAAGCATTACTGATTGCTAAATTTTGTATTCCATCACCAGAAGCATCTGCGATAGTAAAAGAGTTTGGTTCTTCAATTTCTGCATCATCAATACCATTCACATCTACACTGATTAAGTCAAGACCAGAAAATCCAACTCCTGTAACAGCATAAATATCTAAACCTTGTTTATGAAATGCATTAATGCTTTCTGTAAAAATACCATCTCCATCACCCAGGGCCAAGCCATTACCATTAACTACAGTACTTGCTGGTATATAAACCATTTCTACTGCAAAAGCCCTTAACTCAATATTATAAGGAACGGTATTGTCCACAGCTAATCTTACGCCTGCTATACTTATATTACCAATACCTAAATTGGAAGCAGAGCGGTGCATAACAGCGCCGTATGAAGATCTCCAATAAGCTAAAGTAGCAGGAATAAGATCTGCTGCAGTAATACTATTTAAATTTAAATGAACCCAATTACCGGTAGCAGTTTTGTATTTAAAATATATCCATACCCCATCATAATTGGCTGGCCCGTTTAATATTCTCCAGCTGTTTTCCCAGCTTATATCAAACTGCACATAAATATTATTACCTCCATTGTTTACTAAATTTACATTGCTTATTACTACATTATTGGCCTTACCGTTTTGCAGTAAAAAAAATAAAGTTAAAAGTGTAATTATCTTTTTCATATTTTTTTATTTTTATTAATTTCCATTTAGTTTAAAATTAGCTGCCGGTGATACTGTTACCGAACTGCCGGGCTGTAAATACAAGCTTTTAATTTCGTAGGTAAACGATACCGTAGGATACCTTGATAAGCCGGAAGGGATTAAAACATTACTGTTACTGTTGGGCAAGGTGCCACAATCCCAGTTGGCAGGGTTTTCCCAGGCAATGCTTACGCTGCCATTCCATGTGGCAACATCACCGGTGCAAAGTGAGTTTTGGCCAAATACCGTTTTACTTGCAAAACCATCGCTGCTGTTGCCACTATAAATATTGGGTAATGTATTTTGATTAATAATAATTGTTTGATGAAAGCCATCGTTATTGCCGCCGGCATAAATATTGGGCAATGTATTTTGATTTATGATAAATGTTTGATGAAAGCCATCATTATTACCACCAGCATAAATATTAGGTAATGAGTTTTGATTAAGAACGGCAAACTGCACATAACCATCATTACTACCTCCTGTATAAATATTAGGTAATGCATTTTGATTAAGTACTGCCGACTGTAAGTAACCATCATTATTGCCCCCGGTATAAATATTGGGTAATGTATTTTGATTGGCTATAGCTATTTTTAAAAAACCATCATTACTGCCGCCTGTGTATTGTGCGTTAGCCCTTGTTGCAAAAAAAACAAACAGTATGAAAAAAAATTTCAACATTATAAAATTTTGTTTTGTTGATTTTTTGTATCGCATTTTAAAAAGATAAATAGAGAACTTAGTTTTAGAATTATGTATAAAAATTAAGCGTATTGTTTTTCAAATTTCTTTCTTAAATCAAAACATTTAAAGCGGCATTGATCCAATTACAGAAAAGGTTTAGCAGCAGGATATTTAAAAATATTTTTTCAAGAGATATTCTATACCATTGGCATGCCGATGCAAAACTGCCCCAGTGTGTTAATTTTTTTTCATGTACGACCAATACCCTTTCAATACCATAATTTGATCACACACCTCACTCCCTGACCTGTTAAATATTTTCGGTTGACCGGTACTGTTTAAACCATAAAACCGATCTGTTGATGGATTGTATTTGTAGCAAAAAATCCTTGAAGTTTGAATTTGACATACATTTAATTGAAGTGGAGCAGTGGTTGTATTGCTAAGTTCTAACTCGTAATGCACTATTTCTGGTCTAAGAGGAGGCGGAGGAAGAATTAAGGATTTATCCCCTGTAATATAAAGTTTGTTTCCAGCCAAAGCCATTGAATAAGATTCTACATAAAAACCGGGGCCGCCGGGTATGTTATAGCTTATGTTTGTATTCACATGGGTTACGGGGTCGTACTCAATAGCCAGAAGGCTTACATTGGTCCAAACCAGTTTATTGTTACGGGATACGAGCTGGCCACTATTCAAATACTCTGGTCCTGGTGTTGATGCAATTGAAATTTCGGCAGACCAGGTATTGGTTAACGTATTGTATCGATACATTTTTTTTACGTAATTGAAAGTGAATGAATTTATGACCGTACTGGCTCCATTTAATAAATAAATATCCGTACCGATTGCTGCAGTAGCATGCGAAGTATTTGGTACAGGCATACTGGCAATAGCAGCCCAGGTATTAGTTATTAAATTGTATTTAGCTGCGGCATTAGAAATTACAGCACTGGGAGGACTGGCAATTAAATTGTAACCTCCGGTAATAAAGATTTCGTTGCCTACCTGTGTTACTCCGCAATTATTTTTTATGCCGAGTGGCGAAATAGTTGGTGAACGATCCCATTTTTGTAAAATGATATCGTATAAATATAAATAGCCGTCGGTACCGTAATAAATAAATTTATTATTGTACAGCACAGATTCACGGCTTGTATTGGGAGCAGGAGTAATTAGTGCTGAAGATAGTGGAAACCCGTTTGTCCAACTGCCGGGATAATTAGTGTTTACCGGAATAAAAGCAGTATCCCATAAATCAATTACCCTTAATACGGAAAAACCTGCGGCCTTTATATTTATGGTATCCTGGCTTTGTGCTAATATGATACCTTTTGATGGTAACCCCTCCAAACTTTTCCAGTTTGTACCATCACCGCCTTCAAATTTACCTGCATTAAAACGAACAGTTCCTGTTTGATTAGTAGCGGTAGTTCCAATTTTAATAGCACCGTTTACATCCAGTTTTTGCAATGGCACTGGTACACCTATGCCTACATTTTGTGTAAAAGCTGTTGTGCTTATCAGCATTACCAATAAAAAACTACAGCATAAGCAAAGTGCAAAAGATTTCATAAAACAACTTTTCTCAAATTTCTTCTTTCCTCAAATCATTTAAAGCTCAATTGAGCCAATTACAGAAATGGATTAGCAGCAGGTGGTTACCTGAAATATTTTTTTTCTCTTTACATTTGATAATTATAAACTGTAAATATGATAAAAGACAAAATTTTAGTGATTGGTGCCAGCGGCCAGATAGGAGTGGAGTTAACATTAGCATTACGTAAAATGTATGGCAATGCCAATGTGGTAGCCAGCGATTTAAGGGAGCAAAACCCTTTGCTGGAAGGCACTGGCCCTTATGTAAGTTTGGATGTGATGAATAAAGAAATGCTGCATGTGCAGGTGATACGGCAAAATTTTACGCAGATATATTTGTTAGCCGCCATACTCTCTGCCACCGGCGAAAAAAATCCTAACCTTGCCTGGAGCTTAAATATGACCGGCTTATTAAACGTACTGGATATCGCAAGAGAAGAAAAAATAAGTAAAGTGTACTGGCCATCGTCCATTGCAGTTTTTGGGCCAACAAGTCCTAAGCAAAATTGTCCGCAGCAAACCATTATAGAACCGAGTACAGTGTATGGGATAAGTAAATACGCAGGAGAGTTTTGGTGCAATTATTATTTTCACCGCTTTGGTGTAGATGTAAGAAGTTTGCGTTACCCCGGTTTAATAAGTTATAAAAGTGCACCCGGAGGAGGTACTACCGATTACGCTATTGAAATTTTTCATGAAGCGCTGGAAGAAAAAAAATACGAATGTTTTTTAAAAGAAGATACTTACCTGCCTATGATGTACATGCCCGATGCTATAAGGGCAACGATTGAATTGATGGAAGCACCTGCAGAAAAAATTGCAGTACGGACATCTTACAATATTTCGGGTATGAGCTTTTCACCAAAAGAAATTGCTGCCGAAATAAAAAAACGTATTCCTGATTTTGAAATGAGTTATAAATCAGATTACAGGCAAACTATCGCCGACAGCTGGCCGCAGAGTATTGATGATACTGTGGCAAGAAAAAACTGGGGGTGGAAAGAAGATTATAATTTACCGGCAATGGTAAAAGACATGCTGGATAATTTATAAAATGAAATTTAATATTTTTTGTTTTAACTATTCGTTTACCAACAAAATATAATTGTTTAATCCACACGCCTTAATTTTGGGTTTAAAAAAATTTACTTTTATGAAAAAGATTTTTGCAGTTATTGCTATTTTATCAATTTGTTCAGCTACCTACGCACAGAACGATGATAAA
>NZ_JANMUN010000199.1:0-3070 GCF_031391665.1 Ferruginibacter sp. | reverse complement strand
TTTGCAAAACGGCGCCGATAAAATATCTGTCAATACAGCGGCATTTAAAAATCCGCAACTGATAAAAGATTTGAGTGATGCTTTTGGCAGCCAGTGTGTGGTGCTGGCCATTGATACAAAAAAAGAAGCTGATGGGGAGTGGTATGTTTATTTAAATGGCGGCAGAACAAAAACTGAAACAAAAACTATTGACTGGGCAAGGCAGGCCGTTAGTTTAGGTGCCGGAGAAATTTTATTAACCAGCATGAATAACGATGGTACAAAAAATGGTTTTGCTTTGGATATTACTGCAACATTATCAAATGAATTACCAGTGCCTGTAATTGCAAGCGGCGGTGCAGGAACGATGGAGCATTTTAAAAGGGTATTTGAAAATGCTAATGCAGACGCTGCACTGGCAGCAAGTATTTTTCATTACAAAGAAATTGAAATACCGGATTTGAAAAAATATTTACATCAGCAAAAAATTACTGTCCGATTGTAATGGAACGCTATTTATACATATCCCCTGCAATAGTAGCATTACTTATTTTTGTTTACATGCGTAATGTGCAGGCAAAACGGAATGACAAATTACGCCAACGATTTTGGAAACGGGAAGAAGAATTAATTCAAATGCTGGAAACTAAAAAGAATAAAACTGAAAATACTAATAATGAACAACACCATTCAAACTCCCCTTCAGGGGATGGGGGCAATTGATTTTACAAAATACGCTGACGGACTTGTGCCTGCAATAATACAGGATGCTGCAACAGGTAAAGTATTGATGCTGGGTTTTATGAATGAAGCGGCTGTTGCAAAAACACAGGAATTGCAAAAAATAACTTTCTTTAGCCGCAGCAAAAACAGGTTGTGGACCAAGGGAGAGGAGAGCGGTAATTATTTATTATTAAAAGATATTAAAGTGGATTGCGATAAAGATACTTTATTAATAAAAGCAATACCACAAGGTCCCACCTGTCACACCGGCGCCGATACCTGCTGGAATGAAAAAAACACAACCGATAATTTTTTACAGGAGCTGGAACAAATTATTGTGGACAGAAAAAATAATCCTTCTGATAAATCTTACACCAGTTCTTTATTTGCAAAAGGCATAAATAAGATTGCACAAAAAGTTGGTGAAGAAGCAGTGGAAATAGTTATTGAAGCAAAGGACGATAATAAGGAATTATTTTTAGGGGAAGCTGCCGACTTATTATTTCACTACATGATTTTACTGCAGGCAAAAGACTTTTCTCTCAATGATGTTATTGAAGTATTGAAGGAAAGGCACAGTAATAAATAAATACTATTCCGTATTACCCTTAGAATATGTTTATTAGTGGGGGTGCTTACTGTCTGCTAAAAAAACTTCCAGCCTGTCGTTACTGCTGTTATTTTTTATCCATTCATTTACCAGTTCACTGTTAATGGGTTCGTAAATATCCAGCGGTAATTCTTTTTTTGGTACCAGCATTAAATAATGCGGTTCCACATACTCGGCATGGTGGTCCATGGTAAAACCCTGCACCTGTAAATACTTATAGCCTTTTTGCTGCAAGCTGTTTATAGCTTCGGCAGTTAGTGGTTTGTGGTAGAGATAGTTGTTTTTAATTTCGTTTGTCATACAAATAGATGTTTGTATAATAACAAAGTGGGGTTTATAAAGTTTATTTTTAAAAAGAAATGTTTGTTGATTAATTTGTTGGCAGAAATGATTTTAATTAAACAATTTCACACTAACAAATGTTACAGTAAGTCAGAGGGGAGGTTTTAAGACGTTAATCAAAAAATTAAAAACTCTTTGGAATAATCAGGATGGCAGTGTTATAATTTAAAGATATCACAACAGCAGGGTTTCACAGTTACAGGTTTTACATTAAAAATTAAATAGTGTGAAAACCCTGCTGGGACAAAAGTGTTTCACAGTTTCTGGGTTTACGTTTAAAAATAAAAAGTGTAAAACCCCACCGGTACAAAAACCATTATTAATAAAATTTGCAGAAAGCTTTATTTAATCATTGGTAAATATTTGGCCCTGTTTTCTATTATTATCCAAAGATTAATTGCAAAAAGCACCAACGCTAATATAAGCCCAGATGGCGCATTAATAATATGCGTTAAAACAATACCCACCATAACCGGAAAAATAATTATGGCACCCAAAGCCCTGTATTTATTAGTAATAACCAGTATGCCACCCACAATTTCGGCGATTGCAATAAGCGGCATCAGCCAGGTTATTTGCATAAACGCCTGCATTAACTTCATCATGCTTTCGGGCATATCTTTTGGCATGGGCATGTAATTAAAAAATTTGTTTAATCCTGAATTAATAAACATTAATCCAAAAAGGAGACATACTACAAATAGAATTTTATTTTTCATAATTTTTATTTTAAATATACATTTTATTTTCGTTTGAAAGTCCTGGTTTTTTATCGAATTTACTTCGACATAAAAATTAAATTAATTCACAACACCTGCACAAGCATCTAATGTTAGCGATAAGCATTTTTGAGTTATTAATTTTGTCAATCAGCAATTGAATCATATTTTAAACTTTAGGCTCCCACAATTGAATTTTATTTCCTTCAATATCTATAATATGAAGAAATTTACCATAATCAGTATCCTCAATTTTGTCTGCAATTGTTACGCCTTCATTTTTAAGCTGCTCTGCAAGCGCTTCTAAATTCTCTACTCTGTAGTTTATCATAAAATCTTTTGTAGAAGGTGCAAAATATTTTGTGTTTTCTGCAAAAGGGTTCCACTGGGTAAGTCCCTTTTTAGTACTGTCATCAACCTCCCGCCATTCAAAGCTTGTTCCATAAGGGGTTGTGTCAAACCCAAGATGTGTTTTATACCATTCGTTAATTGCTTTTGGGTCTTTACATTTGAAGAAAATACCGCCTATTCCTGTTACTTTTTTCATTTTTGTATTTTTTTTGTTAGAGATTATTGTCTTAAAAGTAACCCTAATAGAAATGTAATTGCAATTGGTGTTATCGTCAATGGCATCCTTTTCATTGTCTATAAAATTAAATTTTTTAAGTGTTGTAATTATTTTTCGAGAATGTTTTTC
>NZ_JANMUN010000198.1:0-22476 GCF_031391665.1 Ferruginibacter sp. | reverse complement strand
TCAACTTTCAACTTTCAACTTTCAACTTTCAACTTTCAACTTTCAACTTTCAACTTTCAACTTTCAACTTTCAACTTTCAACTTTCAACTTTCAACTTTCAACTTTCAACTTTCAACTACAAGCTATCCAGCCCTTTTAAGTTTTTAAAATGCCCGTTCAGTTGCACTCTTTCTTTTAATGTTTCCATTTCGGCAATTACCGGTATTACTTTTTTTAAATGGCGTTTTAAATATTCCTGCCGCTGCAGTTCATGCATCAGTTGCAGCAACTCATATTCTTCGGTTAACGAAAGCCCTGCATGGTGCGCCACATCGTAACTCCATAATTCTTCATCAGGCTTTTTAAAATCTTTATTAATTTTCAGCAATTTATGCAACTCTCTTATTGCAATAACAATAGTTTGCATTAAAACCCTGTTACCAGTTTCAATATTTGCAGGATAATTTACAATGGCACCACTGTATAGTTTTTCTGGCAGCTGGTTAATTAATTCTAAGGTTGAAAATACTTCGAGGCCTTCTGTTTTTACATCCATTTTTCCATCATCGTACTCCGTGGTAATTTCAATTACTTTTACCAGTGTGCCCGTTTCGTTTATTTTATTATCAATTACCGGGGGAATGCCAAAAGGTTTTTTAGTTTCAAAACATTCTTTTATTAATTGCTTATACCTTGGCTCAAAAATATGCAGGTTAAGCTGCTCGCCGGGGTAAACCACAATGCCCAACGGAAATATCGGAATAAAATTTGTCAATTAAATATTTTTTAAACTTGTATTTTTACGGCAATCTCTTTAAACTAAATCAAAGATATAAACAACAAAAATAAATGCCCGAAAATAATACCATTAAAATTTCCGGATTCAGTTATGTAAGAAACGGCTTTACGTATGGCGTACCTTTTATTGAAGCTATAACATCCATTTTGCCCATATGCCACGAAATGATTGTTGCCGTTGGCGACAGTAATGACGGCACCAGGGAAGCAATAGCAAATTTAAAGAACGACAGAATAAAAATTATTGATACCGTTTGGGATATGAATTTGAGGGAAGGCGGAAAAGTTTTTGCACAGCAAACCAATATTGCTTTAGCGGCCATTGCGGGCAACTGGGCTTTTCACATCCAGGCAGATGAAGTGATACATGAAGCAGACTTACCAAAAATTGTAAGCGCTGTTGAAAAGGAAAATAATAATAAAGAAATTGATGGTTTTATTTTACCCTTTTTACATTTTTGGGCCGATTACAATCATATCAGAAATACCAGGAGGGTGCATAATAACGAAGTGCGGATTTTTAGAAACGATAAATTAATACAATCCTATAAAGATTCGCAGGGGTTCAGAAAATATAAATCTGTTGAAGGTTATAATGATGGAACCGATGCCGGTAAAAAGCTTGTGGTAAAAAAAATTGATGCCCCTGTTTATCATTACAATGGTGTACGCAACAGTAAAGTAATGCATACAAAAATTCAAAACTTTCAGTTGCATTACGGTAATATAATTGCCGATAATAAAGAAGAAGAAAATAATTTTGATTTTAATTGTGTTGACAGGGTAACAACTTTTACAAAAACCCATCCTGCGATAATGCAGGAAAAAATTAAGGCGCATAATTTTTCTTTTGTGCATGATACCTCTAAAGCCATTTGGAAACCTAAGGACAAATGGATACAGCCCATCGAAGATATTGTAGGTTTTAAATTTGGGGAGTATAAAAATTATATTTTAAAAAAATAACCCCTCATGCATTTAAGCGGCTGCAGCATTTTAATTTCTACTTACAACTGGCCCGGTGCTTTAGAACTTTGTTTATTAAGTATTTTGCAACAAACTGTTTTGCCTAACGAAATAATTATTGCTGATGATGGCTCGACCGATGAAACTAAAAATTTAATCGACAGCTTTAGAAAAAAAACTGTAACCCCCATAAAACATATCTGGCATAAAGATGATGGCTTTAGAAAAACCATTATCTCCAATGAAGCAGTAAGAAACAGCAATTACCCCTATATTATTCAAACGGATGGCGATATTATTTTGCATAAAAAATTTATTGAAGAGCATTTACAAAATGCTGAAGAAGGATTTTTTATACGGGGAAGCAGAATTTTATTAACCGAAGAGGTTACAAAAAATTATATACATACTAAAAATATAAAAGTTTCTTTTTTGTCAAAGGGAGTACAAAACAGGCTGAATGCGCTACACTCCCTAATATTATCTAAAATAATTTTAGCCTTTAGTAAAAAAACAAGCCCGGGTAATGTTATTGGCTGCAATATGTCTTTTTACAAAAATGATTTTATTAAAGTAAATGGGTACAATAATGATATTACTGGTTGGGGAAGAGAAGATGGTGAGTTGGCAGCAAGATTTATTAACAGCGGCATTTTAAAAAAGCAGGTAAAAAATTTAGCTATTGCCTATCATTTATTTCATGGGCACTTCAGCCGCAGCAGAGACGAAATTAATATGAACATTTTAGCTGAAGTAATTAATAAAAAAATTACTAGCTGTACAAATGGCTATAACAATATTAACCCGGTTACTATTAGCAGTTGATAGTTTTGGCTGCAATCATTTTAATACCTTTATAAAAATTTAATTCTGTAATTCATTTTAATGTCATCAAGCTCACTCATCATTTCTACCTATAACCGGCCGGGTGCATTGCAGTTAACTTTTAAAAGTTTACTGCAGCAGGTGCAATTACCCGATGAAATAATTATTGCCGATGATGGTTCTGCCAGTGATACAGAAAAAATAATTAATGAATTTAAAAGTAAGATTTCAGTACCTGTTAAACATATTTGGCACCAGGATAACGGTTTTCGTTTGGCAGCAATACGCAATAAAGCCATCGCTGCTGCCGCACATGAATATATAATTCAAATTGATGGAGACTTAATTTTACATCCCCAATTTATTCATGATCATATTGTTTTTGCAAAAGACGGTTCCTTCGTAACATCAAGCAGGGTTTTAATTAACCAGGAAAAAACAACAGCACTAATTAATGATGGTGCAATTGATGTAAGCCTCTTCTCTTCTTACACCGCTGATAAAGGAAACGGAATGCGTATTCCTTTTTTATGGAAATATTTTGAAGCCTACAAACGCTATAAAGAAAAAGCAAAAGTACGGGGCTGCAATATGGCTTTTTGGAAAAATGATTTTATTATCGCAAACGGATACGATGAAAGTTTTGTAGGCTGGGGCCATGAAGATATGGAGCTTGCAGCAAGATTTTTAAACAACGGGCTGATAAAACGATTTTTAAAATTTGGTGCCATTCAATACCATTTATATCATGCTGAAGCAGCTAAAACAAATGACAAAACTAATAAAGAAAAATTTTTTGATACAGAAAGAGAAATTAAAAAAAGATGCAGTAATGGCGTTGATAAATATTTGAGATAAACAAAATTGCACTTAAGCATAAAATAATATATTGCAGTATTATGTGGCAGCAATTAATTACAGATTTACAAAACGGAAATATTAAAGCATTATCACGTGCCATTTCTTTTGCCGAAAATGAAGTGGCGGGTTACGAAGAATTTTTACAGCAATTACCCAAAAATAATATCCCTGTAATTGGCATTACCGGGCCACCCGGTGCAGGCAAAAGTACACTCACAGATGCTTTAATTGAATTACTGGTTGCTGAGAAAAAAAAAGTTGCTGTGCTTTGTATAGATCCTTCATCGCCATTTAATTTAGGTGCTTTGTTAGGCGATCGCATTCGCATGAGTGAGTGGTACAATAACCCAAATGTATTTATCCGCTCATTGGCAACCAGAGGCTCCATGGGAGGGTTACATCCAAAAATTATTGAAATAAGCGATTTACTTAAAGCCGCATCTTTTGATTATATAATTGTAGAAACAGTTGGTGTGGGACAAAGTGAAGTTGAAATTGCAGGGCTTGCTGATGTAACTGTTGTGGTAGTGGTACCCGAAGCCGGCGACGAAGTGCAAACTATGAAGGCAGGACTGATGGAGATTGCAGACATTTTTGTGGTAAATAAAGCCGACAGACCCGATGCAGATACTTTTGTAAAAAATTTACGATTAATGCTTGCTCCTTCGTTCAGCAATCACACCGATGCTGTTCCTGTTATTAAAACAATTGCATCGCAAAAAAAAGGGATTGAAGAATTATTAGTTGCCATAAAATTCCATTTTCAACATTCAACATTAAATACAAAACGCATTTGGCTGCTTACAGAAAAAGCTTTTCATCTTATTGAACAAAAACGCATGAAAGACGTTAGTAAAGAAGATCTAAAAAATAAAATAGAAAAAGAAGGCAAGAATTTCAATTTATATAAATTTATTAAAAAATACTACTGATGGAAACGATACCTAATGTAAATCTGCCGCATATTGCAAAAAAAGAACCGGCAATGGTAAACGTTATACCAGGAAAAATTTACGCCTGGTGCACCTGCGGCCTAAGCGAAAAACAACCTTTTTGCGATGGTACACATAAAAGAATTGAACACTCAATCAATGAAAATGATGAGCCAGTACTGCCTTACAAAAGTTTAAAAGTTGAGTTTGAAAAAGAAGAAGAAGTTTGGTTTTGCCAATGCAAGCAAACCAAAACACCTCCTTACTGCGATGGCAGTCATAACAAACTAAAATAAATTAATCCCAATCGCAACCAATAGGTGCGCCGGGTGGCATGGCCGCATGAATGGTGGGCTTTGCTTTTTCGGGTGCCTTCATTCTTTCCAGCGCTAAAATAAAATTGCCGAGCAGTAATTTATCTGTTGTGTTTTTTTGTTGCAACTCAATATATTTTTTTAAATCGCTTAATGCTTTTTGTAAAATTGCTTTGGCAGCAAAAGAAGTATTATCATCAATACTAACAGCCAATAAATAAGTTAATACAATTTGCTGGGTTTGTTGCTGAATTAATTTTTCCATCCCTGTTGTTGCAGCAGCTTTCCAGGTTTTATTTATTAAGATATTGATCATTTCATTTAAGCCCAGGCCGCCATTAGCCACTTCGTATTGCACCATTCGGTTAATTCTTTCTGTATTAAATAAAATAGATAAAGGCAGATCGGCAGCAGTTTCTGCAGGCGAAAGTGCATCAAATGCAAGGCCGGTTCTCTTCTTAAATAATTCTCTTGTAAAATTGTAACCTGTTGGCCGTGGTGGAATTAATTTTACAATATCATCCGGCATTAATAAAAATTTGGGATCAATACAATCCATTATTGCATTCAATGCTTTTAATTGCTCTTCTTTTGATAATGGTTTTGTTACCAGTTGCCCATCGCCACGCAATGCATAAGTATAATTTAATCCACCCACTAATTTTGTTACTGCTTCTATTTGATAACGGTGGTATAAATACACCGGTACCAGCACATCTTCCAGCATTGCCATTGGCATGCCTTGGCGAATATTTTTTTCTCCAAATTTTTCCAGCGCTCTTTTTCTTATCTTAATTACTTCAGCTAATTCTGTTACAGCATCACTACCATTATCCCATAAATGTGCCGTGGGGTGTAAACCGCCTGCAGCTCTTGCATCACGGTCGCTAATAAATTGCAAACCTTTTTTTGCAGCATCGGTTAACATTTTATTTAATGCTGCTCCTTCATCTGTTGTTGCGGAAAAATTCTGGTAACCCCATGTTATGGCAACTTTATCCCATTCGCCAATTTTATCATCGTAAGCATTGCTCAAATCAATTTCGCCATTTGCATTCAGCCTTGCTAACGGATGCGGATAATCCATAACGCTGGCACGGTTATTTACACTGCTTGCATAATTATGCACCAGCCCCAATGTGTGGCCAACTTCGTGTGCAGCTAATTGCTTTAATCTTTCCAAAGCCATTTTCAACATTTTATCATCGGCAGTCATACCATTTTCAAATGGTGCCAGCAAACCTTGTGCAATTAAATAATCTTGGCGCACCCTTAGTGAACCGAGTGTTACATGGCCTTTAATAATTTCGCCGGTACGTGGGTCAACAACCGAAGCACCATAACTCCAGCCTCTTGTGGAGCGATGCACCCAATTAATAACATTGTAACGAACATCCATTGGATCGGCACTGTCTGGTAATATTTTTACCTGGAAAGCATTTGTAAAACCAGCAACTTCAAAAGCCTGGTTCCACCAGCCTGCACCCTCAAGCAATGCACTGCGTATAGGTTCGGGTGTACCATTATCTAAATAATAAATAATTGGTTTTACCGGCTCACTCATTACAGCATCAGGATTTTTCTTTTTTAAACGGTGGCGTATGATAAAACTTTTTTCTACCGGTTCGCTTACGGGTGTACTGTAATCAAAATAAGAAGTATTTATAAAACTGCTTCGGGCATCAAATTTTCTTGGTGTATAATTATTATCGGGCAATTGCACAAAAGAATGGTGCATGCGTAAAGTAATAGCTTCGGCTGCTGGTGTAACTGATTGTACAAAATTGCCCACGGTTCCATCTGCATTGGTTAATGTAATCGTAGCTTCAAGTTCTGTATTAAGCGGAAAATTTTTTGTGCGGTCTAAATAAATGGCCGAACGTGTTTTATCAAATGTATAACTGCCCTGCTGCGTTGCTTTAATTCTGTTGGCAACTCTCATGGCATCTCGTAAAATAAAATCAGTAACATCTACCAATACGGTATCATTAGTTTGTGCTTCCACGGTAAACCCCCACAATGCAGACTGGGCAAAGGATTGTTCTACTGCTCTTTTTTCGTTGGCATCTTTTGTAATGGCACGGTAGTTATAATTGGGTGCAATCATTAAAATTTTTCTGCCAACTTTAATAAACTTTAGAATTTTTGTTTCGCCGAGTAAACCACGGTCTAATCCAATATCATTAGAGCCAAGGCCTGCCGGCAATGATTGCTGGTATAAAATTTCGGTATTAAGTTTATTAATCTCCAACCATATTTTGCCGGAAGATTCTTCCCAATAAAAATTTAAAAAGCCTGCCTGCTTTTTCATGTCTTTTGTTTTCTCTTCAATTGCAGGAAGTTTTTGTGCAAAAGCAGCGAAAGAAAAAAACAGCAGGAGTATAAAAAGATATTTCATTTGCAGCGTTTTAGTATACACAAGATAATGGTAAAAGACGAATGGGCAAATGTGAATGGGTAAACAAAAGTATTGATGGAAAACAATATTATTTATTGCTTCTCCACCAGCGGTAACCAATAAAACCAACAATTGCAAAAGGTGCAGCCATTAAATATAAAATACCGCTGTTCATTCCCTTTGCAGGCTTTTCGCCCAATTGAGAAGCTGTTTTTGTACATACAGAGCACTGAGCATGTACTGCTGCACTAAAAAAACTAATGCAAAAAACTAGTAATAATATTTTGAAAATATTTTTCATTTAATACCGCAAAGTTAAGAAACAAAAGCCCTTTTTTGCCTTATTGTTTAACTAAATATTTTAAAAAAAACTGTTGCTGAAAGCCAAACTTGTTTTTACTTTGCCTAAAACATAATTACTGCATGTTTAAATATTTTTACACTTTTTCTATTGGTATTTTAATTACTGCTTTTACTATGGCTCAACCGCCAAAGCAAGCTATTGCATTCTACAAAACCGGGGTAAGGTTTCAGGAAAAAGGTATGTTTTATGAAGCCATTGCTGCTTATAAAAAGGCAATATCATTAAATAAAAAATACGACTCAGCTTATTTAAGAACAGGGGCGATTTACACAAAAATTAATAAAGCAGACAGTGCAATTATTATTTTAAAAAATGCAGTAAAGGTTATTCCCGATTTTTCAAAAGGATATATAGAGCTGGGAAATATTTACAGAGATATCAAAAGCAACCCCGATGAGGCTATTACTAATTATCTAAATGCATTAAAAACAGACAGTACCAATAAAGTAATTTTTTACAGTTTGGCCTGGTGCAATAATGCAAAAAAATATTACAGAGAAGCCATAAAATATGGTATTAAAGCCCTGGAGATTGATAATGATTATAAAGCGGCTTATAATGAGTTAGGGCATGCCTACCATCAGTTAAACGCAAATGAAGAATGCATTGCACAGTTTAAAAAAAACCTGGCTGTTTCGATAAATGATTTGCCACTGCTGTACACCGGCTTTTGTTATACTGAATTAAAACAGAAAGATGAGGCATTGAAAATTTATGAAGAGTTGAAAAAAATTAATGCCCGTATGGCTGAGGGTTTAAAGAGAAAAATTGATGCTATGCGGTAAGTTATTTCTTTAATTTATGAATAGCGTATTAATCCATTCTTTTAAATGATATTTTCTTCTCACCGTTTCATCAATTTCTTTGTAAGGTGTTTTAAAAAACCAATCTGGTATATTTATATTATCAGTATTAATTACAAAAATATTATTCTCCTCAAAAAAATCATAGTTTTTTATTTGCTTATTGTTGGTGATTAATTTCTTTTTTAAACCCAATGCCTCAAGCGCCCTGAAAGTAAGCCCACGCTGCTGCTCCTTTAATACTTCTAGTAAAATTGTTGATTGTGCAATTTCATTCAGCATTGTTTGGTAAGGGATTATTTGATGTACGGGCATTACGTCTTTGTATTTAAAAGGTATATCCTTGTAAATTTTAAGGGTATTTGCAATTCCTTTCGCATTTAAATACCGGCCTATCTTTTCTACTGTTGCAAGGCGTTTATCGTGAGATATAAGGCAGTAAACATTATCAGTAATTTTTGCAGTATTATCCTCGTAAAAATAAAAATTATTGAGTGGCAGAAATCCATATTTTTTGCAATCATCTGTATCAAAGCTATATATTTTATCAAAAAAATGTTTTATAGTGATTTTACGTGGGAAAAAAGTTACGCTATCCCAATAGTAAGCAATAAAATTTTTTGTTCTGGCTTTTAACAGTGCAAGCAATTCGTCATTTAGTAAATCGGGCCTTATAATTACAATCCTGTCGTAATAATTTTGTTGTTTATTAATTTGCTCTTTTACCTGGTTGTTAAAAAAAATAGGTTTTAAATTTATTTTTTTAAAAGTTTTTAAATAAAGATTTCTGGCTCTGTGAAAAATATTTTTATACCTGAATTTATCTTTAAACTCATTAAGGTCAATATAATCTATCTGCAAATCGGTAAGCAGTGCAAGTTCTTTTTGTACTACTTTAATTATACCCACACTATCCGGAGCAAGAAATAGAATTTTTTTCATGGTAAAACTTAATTGTGCCGGTAAGCAAATATATTTATAGCCATATCCATATTCTGGCATGCCAGGTCTTTATCAATAAAAGGGCTTCTTCGTGAAAAAGATTGTTTAAGATGATACCGGAAACCATTTTGTTTCAACAGCTGCAATAAATCTTCCAAATGCTGTTCTTCATTTATATAACTGTGATATTCCACAAAAATATTTTCAACGTTTTTTAAAAGTGCTTCGCAGCTTTTTAATACCCGGTATTCCGAACCTTCTATATCCATTTTAAGAAAATCAATTTTATCTTTTAAATAATCGGCAAGCATTACTGTTTCCACTAAAGCAGGCTCCTGGTTTTTATATACATTAGTTACACTTCCTCCCATTCCCTTATCTGTAAAAAATTTTAATGTGGTCACTTCGTCCCAAACTGCTTTTTTATGCAGTGTTACATTTTTTAAATTATACGTAGTTACATTATTTTGTAAAACAGGAAATATTGCTTCTTCAGGCTCAAAAGCAATAATTTTTGCTGAAGGATATGCTTTTGAAAAGTAATAAACACTCAACCCCATATTGGCACCGCAGTCAATTATCAATGGATTTTTTGAAGCAGTATTAAACTCGTAAATTTTATCTTGTATAATTTCTTCATAAGATGCATGAAAACTTCTTGCATCATGAAATTGAAATTTATTGCCTTCAACGTCCGCATAACCGCTTACTCCATAAGGTTGCTTTTCCATTTCATCTAATTCTTCTGCGTTAAAATATTTTTCAATATTTTTTTTATCTTTCTTTTTAAAAAAACTTAGCATAATAATTTTTATTTTTAAGTAGGCAGTAAAAGATGTTGTTTGCAGGCGGATTTTTTATAATTATTAATTAAATAAAAGGCAACAGTTGAATATCTATACTGCAAAATAATACATAATTATTTTACTCTAACAACAAACAGATTATGCAAATGAAAAAACCCGGAAGTATCAGTTCCGGGTTTATAAATATTTATACAATTTTAAACTGCTTCAGTCTTCATTTGTTTTGAAACCCTTGAGCGTTCGTTTTCGTCTAAAATTACTTTACGCATACGAATGCTTTTGGGTGTTACTTCAATACATTCGTCCTGCTGAATATATTCCATACACTCTTCTAAAGTCATCATAATTTTAGGAGCTGCACGGCTTGCATCATCACTGCCACTGGCACGGTGGTTAGTTAATTTTTTAGGCTCGGTTGCATTTACATTTAAATCGCCTGGCTTAATATGCTCGGCAATTATCTGGCCAGCGTAAACTTCTTCACCCGGGTCAACAAAAAACCTTCCCCTGTCCTGTAGTTTATCAATTGAGTATCCGGTAGTTTTTTCTGTGTTTTTAGAAAGTAATACGCCATTGCTTCTTCCGGGTATTACACCTTTCCACGGACGGTATTCAATAAATCGATGTGCCATAACGGCTTCGCCTGCTGTACCTGTTAACATTGTGCTACGCAAACCTATTAACCCTCTTGATGGAATTTCAAATTCTAAATGCTGCATTTCGCCTTTGCTTTCCATGATGATCATTTCACCTTTGCGCTGCGTAACCAAATCAATTACTTTACCACTGTATTCTGCAGGTACGTCCACCACTAAATTTTCATAAGGTTCATTTCTTTTACCATCAATTTCTTTTACCAGTACCTGCGGATTACCTACTGTTAACTCAAACCCTTCTCTACGCATGGTTTCAATTAATATTCCCAGATGTAAAATACCACGTCCAAAAACTAAAAAGCTATCTGCACCATCAGTATCTTCTACACGAAGCGCTAAGTTTTTTTCTGTTTCTTTCATCAACCTGTCACGCAAATGGCGGCTGGTAACAAACTTACCTTCTTTACCAAAAAATGGTGAGTTATTAATACTGAACATCATACTCATTGTAGGTTCATCCACACTTATCACTGCTAATGCTTCCGGAAACTCTGCATCGCAAATAGTATCTCCAATATTAAAAGATTCTAAACCAACAATGGCACAAATATCGCCAGCAAAAACTTCTGTAGCTTTCTTTTTACCCAAAGCTTCAAAAGTATATAGTTCCCTCACTTTACTTTTTACCAGTTTACCATCGGCCTGTACCATTACAATATTCTGCCCTTCTTTAATACTGCCACGGGCAACTCTTCCTATAGCTATACGGCCCAAAAAGGCTGAATAATCTAAAGATGTAATTTGCATTTGTGTGGTGCCTTCGTTAACTTTTGGCTCGGGTACATGCTCTAAAATAGCATCCATCAAAGGAAAAATAGTATCGGTTGGTGTAATTGAAGTATTCATCCAGCCCTGTTTGCTGCTGCCGTAAATGGTAGGAAAATCCAACTGATCTTCAGTTGCATCCAAGTTAAAAAATAATTCAAATACTGCATCATGCACTTCATCAGGTCTGCAGTTTTCTTTATCTACTTTATTAATAACTACAATTGGTTTTAAACCTAATTGCAAAGCTTTTTGCAGTACAAATCTTGTTTGGGGCATTGGCCCTTCAAAAGCATCAACTAATAACAATACCCCATCAGCCATTTTTAAAACCCTTTCCACTTCTCCGCCAAAATCACTGTGACCAGGAGTATCTATTACGTTAATTTTATAGCCTTTATAAGTAACTGATACGTTCTTGCTAAAAATAGTAATGCCTCTTTCTCTTTCCAGATCATTATTATCCATTATCAGTTCGCCAGTTTCCTGGTTATCCCTGAAAATGTTAGTGCTATGCAAAATTTTGTCAACAAGGGTGGTTTTACCATGATCTACGTGGGCAATAATGGCGATGTTACGAATATTCATTGTGATGATTGTTGTGGTAAAGTATTGTAAACCAATACGGTTATAATCTATACCCTTTTTTTTTGAGGTGCAAAGGTACGGCAAATAAACGGTCTTTCCTTATTAAATAGCAATGAAATTAAGTGTTACTGGGTATTGCAAATGATTGCTGCCTGGTATAATTTTATGGTAAAACTTATTTTATGTTACGCTTATTTACAACAGCCTGTTTATTCGTTTTTATTTGTACTAATGCCGCTGCACAATTAACTGCCAAAGAATGGTTTAATAAAGGTGTAACCTTAAACGATGTAGCTGATAATGCAACAGCTGTAAAAGCATTTGAAAAGGCTATTAAGTTAGATGCCCAATATGCAGATGCTTATTACAGGTTAGGGTGGACACATAATGAACTGGGTGCTTATGACAAAGCAATTGAACACTTAAAAAAGGCCGTAGAATTAAAAAAAGATTATGCTTTTGCTTTGCAGGAAATGGGTTATTCATACAAGAAAAAAGAGAATTATACTGATGCACTTAATTATTTTAATAAAGCCATTATTGCAAAACCTGATTATGCAACGGCTTATAAACAATTAGGTGATGTGTACATTAAATTAAAAAGAGGAACAGAAGCTGCTACCGCATTCGAAAAAGCATATAACCTGGATAATAAAAATGAAGGTGCCTGTTATGAACTGGGTTACTGGTACAACCAAAATAACAATTTTGAAAAAGCATTGGAATGGCTTAACAGGGCTGCTGCAATAAAACCAACAGTTAGTACTTATAACGAAATTGGTTTTGCAAAGTATAAACTTTTAAAAAACGACGAATCGATTGCTGCATATAAAAGCGCACTGCTTATTAATGCCGGTAACGGAACAGCTTATAAAGGTATAGGTGATGTGTACAGAAAAAATTATACCCCGGCTAAAACAACTGAAGCAATTGAAAATTACAGAAAGGCTATTATCAATAACCCTAAAAGTGCCGGCTCTTACTTTGGTTTAGGGTGGTGCTTTAACGAGTTGGGTAAGTACGACAGCTCTATTGTAATGCTGAAAAAAGTTATAGAACTGGATGGCACTTTTATAGCTGCCTATACCGAACTTGGGTATGCCCAATACATGAAAGGATTTTACACCGATGCTTTAAATACTTTTAATAAAGTAATTGGCATTGATGCAAAAGTAACACTGCCACGCTATTATAAAGGCTTTGTTTATGTTGCCCAAAAAGACAAAGCCAATGCCACAAAAATGCATGAAGAACTTAAACCGTTGGATAAAAACCTGGCTGATAAATTATTAATTAAAATAAATGCATTGTAGTTTATTTATAAAATTATTGTTTTATAAAACCTTTTATATATTTTTTATCGCCTGCTGTTAAAGAAAAAATATATTCGCCAGCCGGTAAATCTTTTAATGAAAGGGAGTAATAATTATTTCCTCTTTCAAACAATGGTGGTGCAACAGTTTTTACCACTACACCTGCCGAATTAATTACAGCTATATTACAACGGGTTTTCTTATCCAGTAAAAAATTTATTTTTAAAACATCGGCAACCGGATTAGGATATAATAAAAGATCTGAAGCTTCTTTACCCGGCCGGATTATGATAGTAAACGAATAACTGAAACTATTATCTGCATTTATAATTTTTAAGCGATAATAATATGCGGAGGTAGTATTTATGTTATGATCTTTAAAATCATAACTATTCCCAATCTCCGATTTTGATGGCACAATAGCAATTCCTGCAAATTGCTGTCCGTCACTACTTCTCTCTAATTCGTATTTTTTTATATTAATTTCATTGGCAGTTTTCCATTTTAAAACATTTAATTGCTGTACTTTTTCGCCAGTAAATGATGTTAACTCTAAAGGTAAAGCAGCTGTAAATAATTTTACCCTGTAAGTTTTCATTTCATTTTGCCCAATAGCAGCCTGCAAATCTTTGCCACTAAAAGAATTGCTGTTCATATTGGTCTCCACATGTGTGGTACGCATTGCTTCGTTTATAGGCAAATTAAAAGTAAGGTTGGTGGCCACATCTGTATTATTTAAATTCCACACCCTGGTTATAATACCATTATCGCTTCCTTCTTCTGCAGGTTTTACTGCCCATATTACTGCCCCTGCATTATTGATACTTAGATAGGAATATTGATTGAATGGCAAAAAGCTGGTTTGATTATTAATAGTACCGCACACCATAAAGTTTTGATGCTCCAGTGCATTTTTCATTTCAGAGGCAGCATTGTAATTTGTATGTGTTGTTATTGCAAAGCGCTGGTTGAATAGTTGATCTCCGCCCTGGTTGTTGATGCCGATACCGTCAATTTTACCACCGGCTAAAATATTTAATTGGGCACTGTTTTGATCCAAAAAGGTAGTGTTGCTGTTACCCAAATTCATAAAGTAACAATCCTGGTTAGAGAGTGTAACACCATAATTAGTTTCATTTACACTGGCAAAATGATTAAGCGTATTCCAATCATACCTTGCGTTTTGCGTGGCATAATTACCGGGGTTAGCAGCATTGCTGGTTAGCTTTGCTTTAATTACTGCGCCTGTTTCTTCATGCCAAACTTCGGCTGATGAAATATTAAAAGAATAGCTCCAGGTTCTGATGGAATTAAACCCTTCTGTTATCTGGTTATCAATTTCTATACGGGGAACGTTTTTGAACAATGTTATTCTGGTGCTGTGTGCCAAAGGAGCTGCACTTGTTGTGGTAAGAATAGTAATTGTAACCGGGCCGTTATTTTCTACAACAGCTGTTCCGTTATTTGCCAATCCGGTACCAAGGTCATTAATATATTTACCATTTGTTAATGCGGCTATATTTCTGTTGCTGTTTTGTTTATCAATTATACTGGTTAATACGCCCTGGTTAGTATAAGTAATTCTAAAAAAATCATTTTCAACAATATTGCCGGTGTTAGTGCCGGCGTTAGAAAAAACTACTGAACCCGGGCCATTTCGTATTTCATAAACTTTATAGCCTAAAGATGGAATATTTGCTGCTGCAATCCTTAAATAATTTACACCGTTTTTTGTTACCATTTGAAAAGGTACTTCTGTATTGGCACTTACATCATACACATGAATATTTGTACTTCCGCTATATGCATAATCTGCATAATCGGTACGGCTCCATCCTAAAGGGTTAAACGCAAAAAAACGTATGTTAGCCGAACTGTTGGTTATAAGATTACCAAGGTTATTTTTAGCAAGGTTGTACAGCTGATCTGTATAGGAAGAAAAACTGGTTTCAAGCCTGCGTTGAAAAGCATTACGTTCTTCCAGGCTAACGGTACCGGCAAAACCAAAATCATGTTCCCAGTATAATCCCAGTGCTGTCCAGGCCTCTTTTTTTGCAATGTCTAACGAAACAGCAAATGTGGGATTGTATTTAATTACAATTGCAGCCATTGCCTCTGCAGCCCGTAATTTTTCAAGCGATCTTTTCATTTTTGCACTCACTTCGGCAATGGATGCACATGCAAGATCCCATTCGTTTCCGAAAGTTTGGGTTACATTAGGCAATGCTGCTCCATAAGTATTTTCAAAATCTCTAAAAAAATCAACTTCGTTAGATACAATTATTTGTTGACTTGCATTAGTATTTGCCTGCGCCGCAGCAACCAGGTTATCACTTGTTGTTTGAAGATCATCCCAACCTACTCCAAAACCTGCTGCAATATTAAAAGGGTACAAAGTTGTATTGCATTTTGCTGCCAGGTTACTAATGGCGGTATTTGCAAATCTAGCTTCGCCATAACCACCAAGGTCTGCATTTTGCCCTGGCCCCTGCAGGTTGTACCATTTTAATAAGATCTTATTGGTATCAATACCTTTATACCAGTATATTTCATTTTGCCTGTTAGTTAAATTTGTAACCAATGTGTAACAATCGCATACGCCATGCCAGCAATATTTTGCACCAGCACCTTTCCAAAGTGATGAAAGGCCTAACGGTAAAGTTTGATTTTCAACAGCAATGGCCATATCAAAATCAAGATTATACCTTCTTTCCAAATCGCCTGCGTAATACATACCACGTAAGGCAGCTTCGGCCGGCACAGCACCATAAGTTACTATTAAAGGGGAATAAGGAACAGTAATTTGCCCACTCCTGATCTGGTCTATTAGTTTATTGAACTGGGCAGCCGATCTGTTTTTTTCATAAACTGAAACCCAAAAAGATCCATCGCAGTTCCATTTACTGCGGTATGGTGCCGGATTAGTTGCAGTTGTTTCGTTATAGTTTATCCACCAATCCAGCATTTGTAAAAATGCTGTTTGGTAACCTGCTTCATTTGCAGCCCACATATAATCTGTATGATCATCGTTTGACAGATAAATACGCTTTTGCTGGGCACTTACAGAAAGTTGCAAAAATAATAATACAATAACCCCTAACTTAGTAGATGTTCTATTCATAATGTTGATTGAAAGTGCCTGAACTTAAATTTTTTGAGTACTAACCAAAAAACACAATTTGGTTGCTTAAGGGGAAACGGTTTTATAATAGAATAGGGTGAAGGAACTGCAAACCTATGTTTTTTTTTTGACTAAACCATACCTGCGTTTATAAAATAGTAATTATGAAAGAAGTAAGAAAAATTGGTACAAGAAAACGAATTGCGTTAGTGGCACATGATAATAAAAAAGCAGATTTGATTGAGTGGGCTGAACATAATAAAATTGTACTGGCCCGGCACGAACTTATTGCAACCGGTACCACCGGTAAATTATTAGAAGAAAAATTGGACCGGCCTGTAAAGAAAGTGCTTAGCGGCCCATTGGGTGGCGACCAGCAAATTGGTGCCATGATTGCCGAAGGAAAAATTGATGTGCTTATATTTTTTTGGGACCCTATGGAAGCACAGCCACACGACAGCGATGTAAAAGCTTTATTAAGATTAGGTGTTGCCTGGAATATTTTGCTGGCATGCGACAGGGCAACGGCAGATTTTATTTTAACCTCGCCATTAATGCATCTGGATTATGAAACACAAATACCTGATTACAGCGGGTATTTAAAAAGAAAAGTAAGCCGCTAATTTATTCATCGCTAAACCCTGATGTATATTTTTCGTTTATCTAAAAAATAACCCACTAACCAGCAAAACAGCATAAAGAAAATTGCAAAAAGAAAAGAGCCAAGGTATGCCCCTGCATGCAGGAAAATATTGTTATAGACCCATTGATAAAAAGAGATGTTATTATTTACACTGAAAAAGTTTAATAAAATTGCCGCTAATTCCGAAAGCAAATAAATAAATAAAGGGTTACGGCCAAACACTTCAAAAAAATATGTCCACCCGGTTTTATGTTTAAAGTTGATGATATAAATAATAGCTGCAATAATTATACAATCGAGCCCAACAGTGTGTAAAACAAAACTACTGGTCCATAATTTTTTATTTATAGGAAAACTTAAACCCCAGCAGTAAGCTATAAAAACCAACACCGCTCCGCTAAGCAATAAAACTGTTAATCCTTCGTAAGTATTTCCTTTTTGCTGAATGTATTTTCCCACCACATAACCGGCAACAACATTGGCAACACCGGGTATAGTACTCAGCAATCCTTCTGGGTCAAAAGCTACGCCCTCACCATGATACAAATGTTTTTCTCCCAGCAACCATCTGTCTAAAATTGAACCTGCATTGTTTTGCAAACCCAATGGATCGTTTGCATCACCCAATGTATATAACAGTATCCAATAGCCCAACAAAAACAGTACACTTATTACAACTGCGGGTTTTGGTTTGCAATAATAAACTATCAGCGATGCTATGCCATAACAAAGTGCAATACGCTGCAGCACACCAAAAACCCTTGTTTCTGCAAATGGAGAAAAAATAAAATTTCCTGCAATATCTCTTTTAACAAAAGGAAACCAGTACATAAGGTAACCCAGTAAAAAAATGATACAGGTTCTTTTTAATATTTTCCACAGTACTTTATTTTGAGAAAGTTTTTGCCACCTGGGCATTACAAAACTCATTGCATTACCCACAGCAAATAAAAAAGAAGGAAATACCAAATCGGTGGGTGTAAAGCCATGCCATTTTGCATGCAGCAGTGGCGAGAAAGTGGTAGCCCCATTGCCCGGCGTATTTACAATTATCATAAAGCAGATCGTCATTCCTCTAAATACATCAAGAGCGGTAAAACGTGGAGCAGTTGCAGTCATAAAAAATATTGTGGTGTACAAAATAATCATTTTTTATTACCCATTAAACATTTGTAACTTTAAGTATCTTCTTTAAAACTTAAATTTCTTGCTTATGCAAAAGCGTTGGAACCGCCGCGATGCCATCCGGGCATTAGGTCTTTCATTTGGAACTGCAGCATTGCCTTTTTCCGGCTGGGCTTTTGATGAAAACAAACAACCCATATTATTGCCGCAAAAAAAATTGCAGTTAGATAAACCGGTTACAGCAATTACCTGCGGTGCCGGTAACAGGGGCAATGTTTACGGCGGCTACTCGTTGCAGTATGCTGACCAGCTAGACATTATTGGCGTGGCAGAACCCATTGCCATACGCAACGAACGGTATGCAAAAAAACACAACATAAAAGATGAAAACCGTTTTAATACCTGGGAAGATGTTTTTAAAAAACCAAAATTTGCCGATGCAATAATTATTACCACTCCGGATAATTTGCACTACGGGCCCTGCATGAAAGCGTTGGCCATGGGTTATGATGTACTATTAGAAAAACCCATTTCTCCCAGCGAAAAAGAGTGCCGTGAAATTTTAGCCTTAGCAAAAAAAACCGGACGCATTGTTGCCGTATGCCATGTGCTTCGTTATGCGCCATACTTTGTTAAATTAAAAGAAATTATGCAAAGCGGCGTGCTGGGTGAGATTGTGAGCATGCAACATTTGGAGCCGATTGAACACATACACATGAGCCACTCTTATGTAAGAGGCAATTGGCACAACAGCAAAGAAACTACACCGATAATTTTAGCAAAGTCGTGCCACGATTTAGATATATTAAGATGGATGATAAATAAACCCTGCAGCCACATACAGGCATTTGGAGATTTAAAATGGTTTACCAAAAAAAATGCACCGGAGGGCAGTACACCCCGTTGCACTGACGGGTGCAAAGTAGAAAGTAAATGCCCTTACTCTGCTTTAGATATTTATTACCGTAAGCGCCAGCGTAATCATGTTTTTGATTTACCGGATGATAAAGACAAGCAGGCAGAATTTGTTTTAGAAAAATTAAAAACAACTAACTATGGCCGTTGTGTTTACCAAATGGATAACGACCAGCCCGATCATTACACCACCAATATTTTATTTGATGGCGGATTAACTGTTTCGTTTTCTATGGAAGCATTTACCTCTTACGAAGGCAGAAGAACGAGGGTGATGGGAAGCTTGGGAGATGTGGTGGGTGATATGAGTTCTTTTACGATGACTGATTTTTTAACCGGCAAAAAAACAGAATGGAAACAGGATACCGACGGACATGGCGGCGGCGACTGGAGATTGGTAACTGACTGGATAAATGCTATATCTAAAAAAGATGCCTCTTTACTTTCATCCACAATTGATGCTTCTATTGAAAGCCATGTAATGGGTTTTATGGCGGAAGAAAGCAGGAAGAATAAGAAGGTGATGGAAGTGAAGTTGTAATTATATATAAGTTCCATCAAATAATAATTTGAATTTAATATTCAATAATTCAGGTATTTTGCATACGTGAAGCCTATCTACAATTTATTTTACAATTTACTTCCTGTAAAAAAAGTTAACGCAGACAGCCAGCTTTTTTTATTAACCGAAGATGAAATAAAAAACATCCGCCGCAAAGAAACTATTGCAGTTTGGCTGGCAGCTTTTATTGGCGCTATGGGTGTGGTGTTATTATACTTACCCCAATATGTTTATCCCGGCTTTTTCAATAATACACCGGTAATACTTTTTGGCAAAAAATTTATTTTACCTGTTACTTTAATTGTTTACACTATCATTTTAGTAATAATAGAAATTTTATTGCTTACGCTTTTAAATATTTGGTGTGCACACGAAGTGGCGGTTGCAACAGGGTTTTTAAATTACCAGTTAAAAAAAGAGAAGAGAAATTTACTCATCAATATCAGTCTTGAAAAAAAGAACAAAGAAATTTTACAATACGGCATTGATCCTTTGCAGGGCATCAACAAAAAAGCACTGCTGGCCTGGAATTTTCTTTTTATTTTAAAAGCAACCCTCAGCAATATGCTGTTTAAAATTTTTATACAAAGAGCATTGGGCCGCTATGCTATAAAAGCGGTACAGGATTTTGCCGGTATCCCCATTTTTGCATTATGGAATGCTTATGGTACCAAAGTAATTTTAAAAGAAGCCCGGATAATTATCATGGGACAAAACCTTATTGAAGATATTTGCAAACGTATAAGAAAAGATCAGCGGCCAACAGATGCTTTTAAAATTTTACTGTACGATACGCTGCAATACATCGCCATAAGCAAAAGAGATTTTCACCAAAATCATTTTTTTCTTACCAAAAATTTATTTGACATTTATAGTATACTGCCAAAAGAAAAACATTTGCTGGAAGATGATTATTACAAAAAATTACAAGCCGCAGAAAAAGAAGAAAGAGAAGTTTGCCAGTTATTAATTACTGTAGGTTTTTTACTGGATGGCCGTTTATCGCTGCATGAAAAAGGGCAAATAAAAGAGTTACAGGCTGAAGGACTTTTAGATGTAAACACTGCCGAAATAAAAAAATACCAGCAGGATTTTTTAAATGGCAAGGGAATTGAGGGATTGATAAAGAAATATATTTAACAAAACTCTTAGAGGGTTTAATAAAACCACTAAGAGAAACAAACCGTTTCAAAACCCTCCAAGAGATATGATACAAAAAGAAGAAAAAATATTTGTACCCAATATTGCCCTTTGTATCCTTATGGATGTAATTGGTATGGCCACTTATGCATTTCCTGGTTTAGCAGAATTTATTGATATTGTTTGGGCCCCGATTTCGGGATTAATTTTTTATAAATTATTTGGTGGTAAGTTTGGGCAGATTGGTGGCGCCTTAAATTTTTTGGAAGAAATAATTCCTTTTACCGATGCAATCCCTTCTTTTACTATTGCATGGTTTATCAGAAAAAATCAGGCGGATAAATTGGTTAAATAAGCTGCCAATATAATTATTTATTTAAAAACTATTACAGCAGATTCGCAACCCTTCAATAAGCTTTTGTAAATTGCAATCTATTATTATGCAATTCAAACTAAACTCATCATATTCCCCGGCAGGCGATCAGCCACAGGCTATTCAGCAGCTTACCGAAGGTTTATTAAACGGCGAACGTTATCAAACTTTATTAGGCGTTACCGGCAGCGGTAAAACTTTTACCATGGCCAATGTTATACAAAATGTACAACGGCCGGTGTTGGTATTAACGCATAACAAAACATTGGTGGCGCAATTGTACGGCGAGTTCAAACAATTTTTTCCTGATAATGCGGTAGGTTATTTTGTTAGTTATTACGATTACTACCAGCCCGAAGCTTACATGCCTGTAAGCAATACTTATATAGAAAAAGACCTGAGCATTAATGAAGAGTTAGATAAATTAAGGTTACAGGCCACTGCACAATTACTCAGTGGCCGCAGAGATATTATTATTGTGGCCAGCGTAAGTTGTATTTACGGTATGGGCAATCCAACCGATTATGAAAATGGAATTATCAGGATTACACAGGGCCAACAAATTTCCCGCCAGGGATTTTTACATGCCTTAGTAAACAGTTTATACAACAGAAGCGAAGGCGATTTTATAAGAGGAACGTTTCGTGTTAAAGGCGATACCATCGATATTAATTTACCTTATGTAGATTTTGGTTACCGTATTACTTTTTTTGGTGATGAAATTGAAACGATTGAAACCCTGGAACTCAGCAGCGGCAAACGCATCAGCAGTGTGGAGAATGCGGCTATCTTCCCTGCAACTTTATATGTGGCACCAAAAGATATGCTTCAACAGGTTATACATGAAATACAGGATGAAGTGGCAGCGCAGGAATTGTATTATAAAAATTCCGGAAAATATATTGAAGCACAACGGATAAGTGAAAGGGTGAATTACGATTTGGAAATGATTCGTGAATTGGGTTATTGCAATGGTATAGAAAACTATTCAAGATTTTTTGATCGTCGCGTGCCGGGAACCAGGCCTTTCTGTTTGCTCGATTATTTCCCTGAAGACTTTTTATGTGTAATCGACGAAAGTCACCAGACCATTCCACAGGTGAGTGGTATGTATGGCGGTGACAGGAGCCGTAAACTCGTTTTGGTTGATTATGGTTTTCGTTTGCCATCTGCATTAGACAACCGGCCCTTGAATTTTAATGAGTTCGAATCATTACTGAACCAAACCGAGTTTACGGCTCCTGTCACCGCCATACATACCACTCACCTGCGGAATGGTTTTATGG
>NZ_JANMUN010000152.1:0-37218 GCF_031391665.1 Ferruginibacter sp. | reverse complement strand
TAAATATTTTAAACATCCAAAGCTGCAGCAGATGATGGAGTTTCCAGTGTTGTTTTTAGGTGCTTTGCCACAAAATACACCGGCTTTATACAGCTTAATGAATTATGCTGATATAAAATTGGGCACCTGGTATCCGCAGGGTGGCATGTATAAAATTGTGGAAGCAATGTTTAGTTTGGCAAAAGAATTAGGTGTAACTTTTTGTTTTGATTGTGATGTAACGAAAATTGAAGTTGGCAACAATAAAGCTAAGAGTGTAACTGCTAAAACAACCATCAACCATCAACCATCAACCATCAACTTGCCAGCTGATGTAGTAATAGGTGCCGCCGATTATAATTTTATAGAAACAAAATTATTGCCCGAAGATTACAGAACTTATACCAATGAATACTGGAACAAAAGAGTGATGGCGCCCAGTTGTTTATTATATTACATCGGGTTGAATAAAAAATTAAATAACGTTTTGCACCACTCGTTATTTTTTGATACAAATTTTGGTGTGCATGGTGCAGAAATTTATACCGAACCAAAGTGGCCGGCAAATCCGCTGTTTTATGTAAGTGTAACTTCCGTAACTGATAAAACCACAGCGCCAGAAGGTTTTGAAAATTTGTTTTTTCTTATACCCGTGGCCGCAGGTTTAAAGGGAGATACTGAGGAATTAAGAGAAAAGTACTTTGAAAATATTATTGCACGGTTTAAGAACAGAACTGGGCAGGATATTAAGGGAAACATCATTTATAAAAAATCTTACTCGGTGAGTAATTTCGTAAGTGATTATAATTCGTTTAAAGGCAATGCTTATGGGTTGGCAAATACCTTGATGCAAACAGCGGTTTTAAAGCCATCCTGTAAAAGTAAAAAAGTAAAAAATTTATTTTATACCGGCCAGTTAACAGTGCCGGGGCCGGGTGTGCCGCCCAGTTTAATAAGCGGCGAAGTGGTAGCAAAGGAAATAATAAAAACCCCTATCCTCTAAAGGGGGAAATAAAAGAGATTATGTTTTTAGATTGATATTTCGGTTAATAAATTATAAAAAAATCTTTTCAGTTTAGCATCATGATGAAGCTTTTTCATAACACCAGTGAGCAGTGCAGTAAAATAACTACTGAAACGTACAGCACTTCTTTTAGCAGCGCAATAAAATTGCTGCATAAAGATTTGCGTACACCTATTTATAACATTTATGGTTTTGTAAGATTTGCAGATGAAATTGTGGACACCTTTCATAATTACGATAAACAGCAATTGCTGGAGGAATTTAAAACAGAAACGTACAATGCACTTGAAAGAGGAATTAGTTTAAACCCGGTATTGCATAGTTTTCAATTAACGGTTAATAAATATCAGGTAGAAAAAAAATTAATTGAAGCTTTTTTTAAAAGTATGGAGGCAGATTTAAGTAAAGCCAAATACGATGCAGAAGGTTATGCTGCTTACATTTATGGCAGCGCAGAAGTTGTTGGGCTAATGTGTTTGTATATTTTTTGCGAAGGTGATAAAATAATGTATGAAAAATTAAAACCTGCTGCACAGTCTCTGGGAGCTGCTTTTCAAAAGGTAAATTTTTTAAGAGATGTAAAAGCCGACTACCAGGAATTAAACAGAACGTATTTTCCGGACATGGATTTTAAAAATTTTACCCCTTCGATGAAATTGCAGATAGAAAATGAAATTGCAACAGATTTTGTAAACGCATATGAAGGAATTTTAAACTTACCTGTAAAAGCAAGATTTGGCGTTTACGTAGCGTATAAATATTATCTATCCTTATTTAAAAAGATAAAAAAAGTACAGCCGGCAGAAATTATGGAACAGCGTATCCGTATCCCGAATTATTCAAAAATGTTTATTTTAGCTAAAGCCGGAATAAGAACTCAATTTAATATTTTATAAACCTTTGGTTTGTTAACTGCCAAAGTTTCATTCTTTAAAACATGCGCTTACCATTTTGAATAAATTAATTTTAGTGGATGAGAACGATGTGCCGGTGGGTACTGCTGATAAAATGGAAGCACATCAAAAAGCAATGCTGCACAGGGCTTTCAGTGTTTTTATTTTTAATAAAAAAGGTGAAATGTTATTACAGCAAAGGGCTTTTAATAAATACCATAGCGGCGGCTTATGGACAAATGCCTGCTGCAGTCATCCTTATTTTAACCAGCAAACTTTAACCGCAGCAGAAAAAAGATTACAGGAAGAAATGGGTTTTACCACACCATTAAAAAAAGCATTTGAGTTTGTTTATAAAGCAGCTTTTGATAATGGTTTAACAGAATACGAATACGATCATGTATTTGTTGGAGAATACGATGGGCAAATTTTACCTGATAAAGATGAAGTAGCAGATTACTGCTTTATGAGTATGGAAGAAATAAAAAACTCCCTGCAATCGCATCCGCAAAAATATACGGAGTGGTTTAAAATTGCATTCCCAAAATTAAAGCAATATCTCTCTGCAAACGTTTAAAAACTAAAAGCTTTTAAACTACATTTGCTTTTCATGCATAATTTACAAGTAAAGAATAAAACAGTTGTAATAATTGGCGGTGGTGTTGCAGGTTTGGCGACCGCCATCAGGCTTGCGGTGCAGGGTTTTACTGTAACGGTGTACGAAAAAAATGATTATCCCGGTGGCAAGTTAACAGCTTTTGAAAAATATGGATTTCGTTTTGATGCAGGGCCATCTTTATTTACACAACCAAAAAATATTGAGCAGTTATTTGAAATTGCCGGTGAGCCAATAGAAAATTATTTCAGTTATAAACCTGTTGATGTTGCCTGCAAATATTTTTATGAAAATGGTAAAATTGTAAATGCATTTACCAATGCTGAAAATTTTGGAAAAGAGCTGGAAGAAGTATTAGGCGAATCATCAAATACAGTTGCAAAGTATTTAAACGAGTCAAAAAAAACCTACGATAATATTGGCAGCATATTTTTAAACCACTCGTTACATAAAAGAAGAACATGGCTGAATAAACGTGTTTTTAAAGCGTTGGCAGCAACCAAGTACAGTTATCTTTTTCAAACTTTAAATAAATACAACAGCACAAAATTTAAATCGGCTGAGGCTGTACAATTATTTAACCGTTACGCAACATACAACGGCAGTAACCCTTACAAAGCACCTGGCATGCTCAGTTTAATACCTCACCTGGAGTATAACGAAGGTGTTTTTTATCCTGCTGGCGGGATGATGAGTATTACAAATGCTTTATACAATTTAGCTTTAAAAAAAGGAGTCCAATTTTATTTTAATTCAAGGGTAGAAAAAATAATTTATCATGAAGAAAAGGTAAGAGGGGTTGTAGTAAATAATGAAAACATAGAATCGGATATAGTAGTAAGTAATATGGATGTTTATTTTACTTATAAATTATTGATGAATAATGAACACAAAGCAAAAAGAATTTTAAAACAGGAACGCAGCAGCAGTGCACTGGTTTTTTACTGGGGCATAAATAAAGAATTTGATCAATTGCAACTGCACAATATATTTTTTTGTAGTAATTACGCTGCTGAGTTTGATTGTTTATTTAAAATGAAAATTTTATACAATGATCCAACAATTTACATAAATATTACTTCCAAAATGGAAGTTGGCATGGCGCCAAAGGGAAAAGAGAACTGGTTTGTAATGATAAATGTACCTGCAAATGTGGGGCAAAATTGGGAGGCAATTAAAAAGGAAGCCAGGGAAAAAATTATTGAAAAACTCAACCGTATTTTAAATATTGATATAGAGCCTTTAATTGAAACAGAAGAAATACTTGATCCTGTAGCAATAGAAAATAAAACCGCTTCCTACCAGGGTTCTTTGTATGGCACAAGTTCAAACTCAAAGCTGGCGGCCTTTTTAAGGCATCCTAATTTTACTGGCGCAGTAAAAAACCTATACTACTGTGGTGGCAGTGTGCATCCCGGTGGAGGTATTCCTTTATGTTTGCAAAGTGCAAAAATTGTAAGTGAATTAATTAAAAATGAAAAGCGTGCCCATTAAATTTTCTAAATATCAAATTGCCACTGCAATTGCAATTCTATTTCATACGATTGGCTTTTTGGGAATAGCTGTGTTTAAAAATAATTTTACTATACAATCAACTGCTTTTAATTTATTATTGATGTTTGCTTTATTAATATGGACACAAAACGAAAAGAATAATTTCTTCTGGTTATTTTTATTAATAACTTTTACCGTTGGTATTACAGTAGAAATAATTGGCGTAAATACTAAATTATTATTTGGAGACTATAGTTACGGTAATACACTGGGCTTTAAAGTAAAAAATGTACCGCTGATAATTGGGGTAAACTGGTTTTTAATAATTTACTGTTGCGGAATAACCATTAATACTTTACTGGTAAAAGCAATTGATAAAGTTGCTGTGGAAACGGCTACACCGCCAATGCGGCTTAAAGCGGTTTCCGTTATAATTGATGGTGCCACACTGGCTGTTTTTTTTGATTGGTTAATGGAACCCGTGGCCGTACAATTGGGTTACTGGAAATGGAATGGAGCAATTCCTTTTTATAATTATTTGTGCTGGTTTATGGTGAGCCTTGTATTATTAACAGCTTTTCACCTGCTTAAATTTAATAAGCAAAACAAATTCGCAGTACATTTGTTAATGATACAGGTTATGTTTTTTTTACTGTTAAGATCTTTTTTAAATTAAGATGAACTGGTTTTTATTTATAGCAATTGTTTTAATAACTTTTTTTATAATGGAAGGCATTACATGGCTTACCCATCGCTTTGTTATGCATGGGTTTTTGTGGTACCTGCACGAAGATCATCATAAACCCACCGGCCATACATTAGAAAAGAACGACGCATTTTTTTTAATATTCGCCATACCAAGCTGGTTGTGCATTATGCTTGGCCTGCAAAATAAATTGTACTGGGTTGCAGCAATAGGTTTTGGTATTGCGTTATACGGCCTGGCTTATTTTATAGTACATGAAGTAATTATTCACCAGCGTTTTAAATGGTTTACCCGAAGCAATAACTCTTATATTAAAACTATTCGCTGGGCACACAAAATGCACCACAAACATTTAAATAAATACGAGGGAGAAAGTTTTGGTATGCTGATGGTAGCAAAAAAATATTGGGATAAAGTAAAATCAGACAAAAACATTCAAGCTGTATCAAAAGTAAATAAAGTATAAATTTTTGTCGTGCTTTTTCTACTTTAAGATAGTGCAACATTCACCATTGACAATTCACAATTCACCATTCACGCCTCACGACCCGTATAAATTCTTCATACACTTCTCTCCAGCCATCAAACTCTTTAGCAGTGCCTAAAAAATTATTATGCCAAATGGTAATTAAAGTGCCGTTTACTTCTTTACAAATTTTGTAGTATTGCATCATTTCTTCATAAGCCTGCCCTGCAGAAAATTGTTGCTCATAAAAAGAATTGGCATCCATAAAACAAAAGGGATGAATGCGTAAATTGGTTTGTTGTTCAAGTTGCAGATCGTACCAAAAAAAAGATGAAGCAACGGATGCCCTGAAACCATTGATGCTGCCATATCCCATACTGTAATCATCAGTAATACCTGCTTCAATTAATTTTTGATAACCTTCTGGCAAATTAAAACGAATATAATGTTGCCTTGACAAATAGATTTTTTGATGCTGACTTTTTGGTACTTCATCATTAACTACTTCACTTAACCAGTTAATTTCTTCTTTTAAAAGTTGTGGTTTATCGCCACTTTGCCAGCTGGGATGAATGCCCAACAAATATTTTTTTGCATGTAGCTTTATTAATTGCCACATGGCATCTTTATGCGGCAAAATATTTTTATCGTAATGGCTGTTTTTTTCAGCCACTAAAAAAAAGTAAATGGGCTGCAGTTTATTTTGCTGGTGTAAATCATTTAACCAGTGGTAAGCATCAAACGAATCTTTTTGTAAGCCCAATAAAATTTTTATTCTTTGTAAAGATGGTGATTTTAAAAATCCTCCAATATTCCTAAGCAACCCTTTGTGTTTGTAAGAAAATGCAATATCAATATCGTAAGTTGGTACAAAGTTGAAAGTTGTCCTTCGGCTAAGCTCAGGATTAAATTGAACATTGAATATGGAATATTTTTTTTGTAACTCCAATGCAAAGTCTCTTGTCCCAATATTTATTAACGGCAATTGCAAAAACCCCTCTTTAAATGCCAGCGAATTTTTATGTGCATACCTGCCATACATATCTTTTATATGCGGTAAGTATTCTTCGTAGCGGCTGAGTAAATAAAAAGTAGCGGCAAAAATATCAAACGGAAAATCAGCATCTGCTATTTTAAAAAAAGCTTTGTAACCTTTATTTTCAAAACAATTTATTTGCTGTGCTTTTATTTCTATTTCAAATAACAAACTATGTGGTGTAATAGTAAATGTTGAAAATTGAAATTGCTGGTTGCTGTAATTAATTTTTACTCCTTCGTAGTTTCTAAATTCTTCCGAGTCGATTGTAATAGTAAAATCAATCCCCAATAATTCTTTAAAAATAAAATTACAGCTGTACTGTAATCGGGGAGAAGTGGTATGGGAGTAAATTAGTATCAAATAGGAAGAAGTTTATTTTCAGCAAGAATGATTTTTCAATAAGCACTTTACTGCTTCTTCAGGGGATGTGTATTCACCTTTGTCTATTTCATTCATTGCTTTTTCAATATTCTTATTGTATTCCTCAATCGCAGATTCTTTCAAATTGCTGATATCATCTCTTTGTGGTAATTTCTTTATTATCTCATTCTTACTCATTATAAAAAATCTTTACTACTATTTTTTATACCGCTCCTTCCACATTTCATTAAAAGTTTTTTTACTGAAGTTCAATTCACTTCGGTGTTCCGCCCAACCCTTGAACAAGCCATTAACTACTTTATTTTTTAAATTGCCGTTGCCTAAATTCATCATGCCTCTTCTCATAGAAGCTATCTTCCATATTTTCCATGCCATTTTTTCGCTGAAAGTTACCAGCCCTTCCTCCACACTTTCTTTGCGGTTTTCTAAAAGCAGTTCGTGTAAATTTATTTTTACCGCACATACTTCGGTGCAGTTGCCGCATAGAGAAGACGCATAACTTAAATGCTTATAACTTTCCATGCCCTGTAAATGTGGTGTAATAACGCTGCCGATTGGTCCGCTGTAAGTAGCACCATAAGCATGGCCACCAATATTTTTATAAATAGGGCAGGCATTTAAGCAGGCACCGCATCTAATGCAATACAAACTTTCTCTTTGCTTTGGATTTTTTAAAATATTCGTACGGCCATTGTCCAACAGTATCACATACATTTCTTCGGGGCCGTCATTTTCGTTAGCTTGTTTTGGTCCGGTAACAATGGTATTGTACACTGTAACTTTTTGCCCGGTACCAAATGTAGATAACAGCGGCCAAAACAAACCAAGGTCAGTCACGGAAGGAATCATTTTTTCTATACCAACAATTACAATATGTGTTTTAGGAAAAGCACAACTCAATCTTGCATTGCCTTCATTTTCTGTAACGGCAATGCCACCAATATCGCTGATGATAAAATTGGCGCCGGTAACGCCTACCTGTGCCTGCACATATTTTTCCCGTAAAATTTCACGGGCTTTTAAAGTTAATTGCTGTGGTGTAAAATTTATGGGTGTCCCGAGTTTTTCATTAAACAGTTTGGCCACATCTTCTTTACTCTTATGCATGGCCGGTGTTACAATATGGTAAGGTGCTTCGCCATCTAATTGCTGAATGTATTCTCCCAAATCTGTCTCAACACTATCAATACCATTTTCTTCCAGCGCTTTATTCAAATGAATTTCTTCGGTAACCATGCTCTTGCTTTTTACCAAAGACGTACAATTTTTTTCTTTACAAATTTTTACAACTTCCGCAATAGCCTGCGCCGCATCTTCGGCCCAAATAACTTTGCCGCCACGTTTACTAAATTGCATTTCAAATTCTTCCAGTTGCTGATCGAGTGTTTCAATAGCACGCCATTTAATATTTTTTGCCCTTTCCCTCACCAAATGCACATCAGCAAATTGCTCTTTACCTTCGGGTACTTTTGCATTGTATTTGCCGATGTTAAAATTAATTTTACGGCGGTGCTCCAGGTCGGCCGTTTTAATGGCACTCTTGGCTATAAATGTTTGTGAATTTTCTGACATGTTTATTTTTTAGCCCCCTCTATCTCCCCCGATGGGGGAAGAAATGAGAAGATAATCTTATAGATTAATTCTTAATTTTTTATTTACAAGCTGTTGAATCATGGCTGGACTTCATTGGCGACGCTCCATTCAACAGTGGTAATTTCTATCATCTTTTATCGAAGCAAAGATATTCATTTAACTATTGTCAGCACACCTATTTGATAACTGCTTATTTTATAGCTGTCCAGTTACCGATGAAGGATGGGGGGAAGGATTTTTTTTTATTTTGAGCGGAAACTGTTTGCAAGAAAAGCGGGAAGAAAAAAATACAAATGAATTTTATGTATTGCATGCCCTGTTTTTTATATAACTGAATTAAAATTTGATATATAATTCTATTGAACTATTCTTTACTTATGGTAGCATAAGGAAGGTTATATGGGATGTCTTCCCCATTTGTAGAGAAATATGCAATTTTTGTTTTATCGTCAATAATTTCTCCTCGTTTAATTTCTCCTTTCGAAGATGGAAAGCATGGGCAATTGCTATAAATATAAGCTTTGTTGCCATTGTAAAAAATCTTTGCTATTCTAACAGGATTTTGATGAAATGATCCGAATGCAGATTCAATAAATTCAATAAATATGATGTTATCAGAATTACTGATAGCTCCATTATTTAATTGAAAGATGCAAATAAATGGCATTCTTATGTTTTTGTTTTCACTTCAACACCCCCAACTCCCTCCCCACTTTAGTAAACGCCGCAATCGCTTTATCCAAATGTGCCTGCTCATGTGCTGCACTTAATTGTACACGAATACGTGCCTGACCTTTTGCCACCACAGGAAAGAAAAATCCAATTACATAAATACCTTCCTCCAGTAATTTAGCAGCAAAGTTTTGTGCAACAGTTGCTTCGTACAACATGATAGGTACAATAGGATGGTCGCCGGGTTTAATATCAAAACCGGCTTCTGTCATTTTACTGCGAAAGTATTTGGTGTTGTATTCTAATTGATCTCTCAGTTCTGTTGTTTCGCTCAACATATCCAGCACTGCAATACTTGCACCCACAATACTTGGCGCAACAGTATTACTAAACAAATAAGGACGGCTCCGCTGACGCAGCATTTCTATAATTTCTTTTCTGCCACTGGTAAAACCACCGCTTGCGCCACCCAATGCTTTGCCCAATGTGCCGGTAATAATATCAATGCGGCCAATTACATTTCTGTATTCATGTGTACCTCTTCCAGTTTTGCCTAAAAAGCCACTGCTATGGCATTCATCAATCATAACTATCGCATCATATTTATCGGCGAGGTCACAGATTTTATCTAATTGTGCAATGGTGCCATCCATACTAAAGCTGCCGTCAGTTACAATAATGCGGCTGCGTAAATGGGCACTTTCTTTTAATTTAGTTTCCAGGTCGTTCATATTATTATGCTCATAACGGTAGCGCTGAGCCTTACACAAACGTACGCCATCTATTATGCTGGCATGGTTTAATGCATCGCTGATGATGGCATCTTCTTCGCCAAACAAGGGTTCAAAAACACCACCATTGGCATCAAAAGCCGCAGCGTATAAAATCGTATCTTCTGTGCCTAAAAAATCGGCCAGTTTTTTTTCCAGTTCTTTATGAATATCCTGTGTGCCGCAAATAAAACGAACACTGCTCATACCGTAACCCCTTAAATCAATATATTTTTTTGCGGCAGCAACTACTTTGGGGTGAGAAGAAAGACCGAGATAATTATTGGCGCAAAAGTTTAAGACCGTTTTTCCGCCTACAATAATTTCGGCACCCTGGTCGCTGGTAATGATGCGTTCTTTTTTAGATAGGCCTGCAGCTTCAATTTCGGAAAGTTCGGCGGCAATGCGCTGTACAAATTTTTGGTTCATGTGATTAGTTTAGTAAGGGCAAATTTAGGATAAAAAGCCCCACCTTGAACTTCGTTCGTTCTCTTATCAGAGAACCCCTGGGGGAGGGAAATTTAGAAGATGGTTGTGGAGGTTGCTAGTTAAAAAATACGCTTAGATAAAAGCCCAATAAAGGTATGTCGTACAAGTGAGTGACACAACAATGCTGACTATAGCTATAAAGTTGGGGCAAAAATTTATTTTTGCCCTTTACTGTAACATTTTATTACTGACCTTCGTATTATACAAAAAAAACTAACCTTTTTCCCCAACAACCTTGTATGACTGAGAGAGAGTACAATGAATGTGTTAACCTGTATGCAGATAATGTGTACCGCTTTATCCTCAAAAATTTGAGGCATGAAGAGGATGCAAGAGATGTGGTGCAGGGTGCTTTTGAAAAAATGTGGGTGAACAGGGAAACAGTGGATAATGAAAGGTGTAAAAGTTTTTTGTTTACCGTGGCTTATCACCAAATGATTGACCATATAAGAAAGAATAAAAGGATTAGTTTAAGAGAAGAGTTTAATGAAAATGCCCGGGGAACTGTAGATCCAAAACTGGATACCAAACGGATTTTAAACGAGGCGTTGAGTAAACTGAGCGACCTGCAACGCAGTTTGGTTATGCTTAAAGATTATGAGGGCTACAGTTACGAAGAGATTGGAAAAATTACTGAACTAAACGAGAGCCAGGTAAAAGTTTATTTACACCGGGCAAGATTGCAATTGCGGGAATATATTGTGAGGGTGGAAAACGTGATATAGAAGCCGCTCCGCCCCTAAAGGGCAACTTTGGGGTATTAAAATTTTGAGAGTTTGATAAAAATGAATTTTATAAATTATAAAAACTGCTAAAAGTCCTTCCCTCGGGGGAGGATTTAGGCGGGGATGAAAATGAAAATTAACAGACATAATTACGAAGAGTTTTTTTTACTGTACATAGACAATGAACTGTCTGCGGCGGAAAAAAATGCTGTGGAATTATTTGTGCAGGATAATGCAGATTTAAAAGCAGAATTAAATACGTTGCAGCAAACAGTTTATAAAGCTGATGCTGCTGTTTATGAAAATAAAAAAGAATTACTTAAAGATGAATTTGCTGTACTGCAGCAAAATTTATTGTTTTATATAGATGATGAATTAAATGCCGCAGATAAATTAACTGTAGAAAAATTATTAAAGGCTGACAGCAGCGCCGGTAAAGAATTAGCGTTGTTACAAAAAACAAAACTGCAGCCTGATACTGCAATTGTATTTGCTCATAAAAAATCGCTGTACAGAAAAGGAGGCGGCAAAGTAATTGGTTTGCCCTGGCGCCGTATTGCTGCTGCGGCAATTTTGCTGGGCTTTGGTGTATGGGCCACTGTTACATTTATTAATACTTATAAAAACGAAGTAGCAACTGCAGCAACAAAAAATATTGTAAAGCCAGCAGCAAAAAAACAAAATACAGACACTGCAACACCAACTTTAACGTCACCGCAAAAAACTGACGAAGAAATAAATATAGCCGCTACTATTACAGAAATAACAACAGATAAGAAAACTCCAGAAGATAATCAAACACAAAATAGTACACCACAAAATTTGCCTCAGCAAAGTAATACTGCCATTGCTGCAAAAGAAAAAAATAAAAAGCCCGATAATAATTTACCCAAACCCGATTATGAAAAAATTAACAAGGAGGAGAGTAACGAAAGTTATGCATCAAACGTAAAACCTTCAGACAACACAATTGATAAAATAAACTCCGGAAATAAAGTTAAAGTTGATGTTGTAAACGATTATTCCAAAACAGAAACAGTTAACGGTTATGCATTAAATGCCAGTTTAACCGAAAGCGATGCCGGCGAGAATAACGACAACAAAATTCTTTACATGGATGAAGACAATGTAAAGAAAAGCAAACTGGGCGGCTTCTTCCGAAAAGTAAAACGCATGGTTGACCGTAACACCAGTATTAAAACAGGTAACAGTATTAAAGTTGCCGGCTTCGACATTGCAATTAAATAATTTTTAAAAACAGGAAACATGAAACAGCTAATTACATTTTTAGCGGCAGCAATTATTTGCTCCACCGCAACAGCACAAACAGACAGTACAAAAAAACAAAAGTCGGATACTATACGCATTGGCGGTATCATCATTGTAAAAAATGGTAAAAATAAAAACAATAAAGAGGTAGATATTACCATGGGGAGAAAAAACAGCGAACGTAAAAAAAATGCCAACGTTAGCACCAACTGGTGGATTGTAGATTTGGGGTTTGCCAACTACACCGATAATACCAACTATGCCAACACAGGTACGTATTTAGTAAACAGGCCAGGCTCACCTGCCTTAAACGAAAACGATTTTAAATTACGTGCCGGCAAAAGTGTAAACGTAAACATTTGGTTTTTTATGCAGCGCTTAAAATTAGGTACGCCACACGTTAATTTAAAATACGGGGTAGGGCTGGAGCTAAATAATTACCGGTACAAATCTTCTGTAAGTTATAAAGAAGGCGGAGCAGTGCCTTACACTGCAGGCACACAAACCAATGCGCCATTTATTTTCAGGGATTCCGTTGCCTTTTCTAAAAATAAACTGGCTGCCGATTATTTAACAGTGCCACTAATGCTGAATTTTAACAGCAACCCCGGCAGCAAGAAAAGGGGAATTAGTTTTAGCGCAGGCGTTAGTGCAGGCTATTTATACGGCCAGCGCAATAAACAAAAAAGCGACGGACGTGGTAAAGATAAAAACAGGGGCGACTACGATTTAAACCGTTTTAAATTAAGTTATGTTGCAGAGCTGGGCCTTGGTTCGGTACGTTTTTATGGCTCGTACAGCCCCAAAAGTTTTTACGAACATGATTTAGATATGAAGCCTTATACTTTTGGTTTACGTTTTAGTAACTGGTAAAATTATTTTGAGCCAAGCTTTATAAATTCTATTTGGCTTCATTGGCAGAGTTTATCCCGAGGAACGAGGGACACTCTTATACAGTATAACTTTTATCAACTTTACTCACATTATAGAATGCAGTATTAAAATTTAAAAGCTCTCTCACTCATTCCCAAGCCTGTTGAACCCCGGGTGTAAACAGGCAGGGGTTTGGGTTTACAATATCCTCCGTTTACCGGAGGTTTTTTTTATTTTTTTCGGGTACAACTTTTGCTGCTGTAGCTGCGTCTGTTATTTTACTTAAAACAATTTCCGAAAATTTTAAAATTTAAAAAAATGGCGTACAACATTATCGACGTTGAAGGCATTGGGCCTGCTTATGCAGAAAAATTAAAAGCTGCAGGTGTAAACAATACTGATGATATACTTGCAAAAGGCGGTACCAAAAACGGCCGCAAAGAATTGGCCGATGCAACCGGTATTGACGAAGGAAAAATTTTAACCTGGGTAAACCATAGCGATCTGCACCGCATTGATGGTATTGCCGGGCAAACATCCGAACTGATGGAAGCTGCCGGTGTGGATACTGTAAAAGAACTGGCCACCCGTAATGCGGCAAACCTTGCTGCAAAAATGCAGGAAATAAACGATGCTAAAAATTTAAGCGGCCGTGTACCTTCGGCAGAAAAATTACAAGCAATGATTGATCAGGCTAAAACGCTTGACCAGAAAGTATTTCATTAAAATTTTAGTTTTTATTTTTACATACTACCGTAGTTTTCCCACTGCATTTGCAGTAACTACGGTAGTATGTTTCTTAAATAATTTTTCCACATTCCCTATAATTTGTTAATGTTATTCACGTTAATGAAATATTTTTACATGGCACGGCGTTTGAATAAGTAGATAAAATTCCATTTGCCATGAAGCAGGTTCGTTTAACTCATTTAATTTTACTGTTTTCAGTACTGGCATTGGTTTCTTTTACTAAGGATAAGGGTAAAAAGAAAAAGCCGGTAAGTAAAACCCGTACCGCAACAGTTACTAAAAAAATAAAACCAGCGGTTGTTGAAAGCACAGAAGAAAATCCCTATTATATCATTGTAGATAAAAGCGATTACGAACTTAAAGTGTACGACGACGAAGGTTGGTTTGCCACTTACCCAATTGTTTTTGGCAGTAAAGATTTAGGAGATAAAATGAAAGAAGGCGATAAGCGTACACCGGAAGGTCAGTTTAAAATAATTGTAAAAAAACACCACCCAAAATGGGGCCCCGAGCTTTTATTAGATTACCCCAATGGCCCGAGCTATAAAAAATTTAACGACCGTATTGCCAAAGGTGTAATTCCCAAAAACTCCAAAATTGGTAACGGCATTGCCATCCATGCCACCCGGCCCGATGAAGAATGGACCGTAGATAATTTTTACAACTGGACAGATGGTTGCGTTTCGGTTAAATACACCGAGATGAAAGATCTGTTTAGTTATATACCTGTTGGTACACCGGTTACGATACAGAAATAAAAAGCCCCTCCACCCCTGAAGGGGAACTTTGCAGTGTTAAAATTTTTTGAGACGTATTTTGATTATACAGAACTTCTTATCTTCAAAACTGTATTCATCTTCTAAATTTTTTTTAATAATTTCAACAGTAGGTAGCAAAATAAATACTGTCAGGTTGAGCTTGTCGAAACCGGGTTAATGCAAAAAGATTTACTGAAATGAAAATAGCCCACAACTACTTTGTTTATATTGTTGAATGCAGTGATAAGAGTTATTACACTGGCGTAACCAATAATATTGAAAGAAGGATTTGGGAACATAATAATGAAAAAACTCTTCGGGATACACTTTTAAAAGACGCCCTGTAATTTTAAAATATTGTCAACGTTTTCAGGATATTACTCAAGCAATAGCCTGGGAAAAACAAGTTAAAGGATGGTCGAGAAAAAAGAAAGAAGCTTTATTTATTGAGGATTGGAAGAAAAAAAAAATTAGCGAAATCTAAATCTGATTTTAATAAATTGGAGGATTGAGAAACGATTTTTTTGCAAGGCTTCTGCTATAGCGCAGCCCGGTTTCGACAAGCTCAACCTGACAGGTTTTTAATTTCAACAGATTAAATAAACAACAAACTCCCATCCCCATAGCTCAAAAACCTAAAATCGTTTTCTAAAGCGTAATTATAAATCTTTCTCCAGTCATCACCAACAGCTGCAGCAACTAAAAGCAATAAAGTAGATTGCGGCTGATGAAAATTGGTGATGATGGCTTTTGCAATTTTAAATTGATAGCCCGGTGCAATTAATATTTGCGTTTGAGTAAATAATTTATCCAGGTTATTTTTTTGTAACCAATTTATTAAAGCCAGCAATGCTTCCTGTGCAGTAATATTTTCATTGCCGGATAATTCATCATATACTTCCCACTGCGTAATTTGTAATTGTTGCAAAGATGGATGCAAAAATGCTTTTACACCCAGCCAGTATAAACTTTCCAGTGTTCTTAATGAGGTGGTGCCCACTGCAACAACAGTGTTTGAAAGATTTGCAATTAAATTCTCTATGGTTTCAATAGCTACATCAATCCACTCTGCATGCATTTCATGCTCTTGCATGATAGCTGCTTTTACAGGTTTAAACGTTCCGGCACCTACATGCAGCGTAACAAAACCGGCAGATATGTTTTTTGTTTGTAAAGAAGAAAATATAGTATCTGTAAAATGCAGACCTGCAGTTGGCGCAGCAACCGAACCTTTGTATTCGGCATAAATAGTTTGATAACGTTCTTTATCTTCTGTTTCGGGTTTTCTTTTAATGTAAGGTGGCAAAGGAATATTACCGCACTCTTCTAATATTTCTGCAAAACTTAGCTCAACCGGAGCCCAGGAAAATTCCACTACATAAGCATCAGCAATTTTTTCAATCAGCTTTGCTTTTATTGCCCACTGCCCGTTTCCTATGGCGAATTGTTTTTCCAAATCACCTTCTTTCCATTTGCTGGCGCCACCGATCATGCATTTCCATTTTACTTTTTCTTTTTTACTCATGATGGAAGCGTAATCATTGATGGCTTCATAAGGTTCTAAACAAAAAATTTCGATAATGCCGCCGGTGGGCTTGGTAAATAAAATACGTGCCTGTATTACTTTGGTATTATTAAAAATGAGTAAACTGTTTTGAGGTAAATGTTCATGGATATTTTTATAAACATCTTGGTGTAGACTACCCTTTTTATAAATCAATAATTTAGAATCGTCTCTTTGTTGTAAAGGGTGCAATGCAATTTTTTCATCGGGAAGATGGTAGGTGAAATTATTTATAGATAAATTTTTAGGATGCATGTGCAAATGGTCTGTAATGTTCAACAAAGGTTTTCAGCTGAAGAGTGTCCCTCGTTCCTCGGGATAAACTCTGCCAATGAAGATGCCCAAAGAGATATTGCCCGGCTCAAAAAAACTACTTTAAAAAATCACTCACTTCACCCATCCACTTTTCATTTTCTTTTTTACACAAACTTTCATGTACACAATTATCGTACACTACAAATTTTTTACTGACAGTGGCAAGGTTAGCAAATAAAATATCTTCTTCGGCTCTGCTCACCCGTGGATCATTAGCTCCCCATTGCAATAAAGTGGGGCAGGTAATTTTTTTGGCATATTCCTGCGGCTTCATGCCAAATGCCCAAAAACCATGCTCCACACCGCCCCAAAAAGTTATTAAAGTTGATAATAGCTGTGCAGGCAAATGCATCATTTTTATGCGACCTTCCACTGCATCTTCAATAGTGCCAAAAGGCATTTCTAAAATAATTTTTTGCGGTTGTAATGCGGTGTAATCATTCATTGCTTTTGTTACTGCCGCCGCACCCATAGAAATTCCCCAGAGCACAATATTTTTTTCGTCTTTATTTTTTATAAAATCGTAAGCCAGTTTTACATCTTCACTTTCATCAAAACCAATAGTGCAGGTATTACCGCCGCTGTTACCATGTGCCCTGAAGTCTAACTGAAAAGTATTGTAGCCTAACTTTCTAAATTCTTCAGCCTCTTTATTATTACCACTTTTTTTACCACCATGCCCATGAAACATACAAACGGTTCCTTTGGGACTGTCCGCAGCAGTGTACCAGCCTTCTAACTTTATTTTATCAGCCGTGGTTAAAATAACTTTTTCGTTAACCGAATCGGCTATAGTATTTTGTTGTTTTACTGCATTAATGCCAAATAATAATTCTTTGGTTTTGTCCCAGCCGCTTTTGTCTTCCTGTTTTTTTAATACCACTTCGCCATTATTGTAAAAATGGGTAAACTTATAAGCATGAAAAGCCACAATTACATTTATTAAAATAAAAAGCACCATAAATGTGCGTAATAAAATCTTTAAAAATCTTTTCATAAAGCAGTGCAGTATTTTTTTCAAAAGTAAAGTTAATAATGTTGCGAACGGTATTATTTTAATATTTAGAATTTGTACTTTAGCGGCTCAATTTAAACTACTAAAACAATTTTGTATGCGATTACTGAAAAACGTATTTCTTGTTGTGCTGCTGTTAACCACCGTTACTGCATTTGCCCAAACCGGCAAGTACGAGTGGAAGACGGTAACTACTGGCGGCTACACTTATAAATATGTAACCAACGATCCTGCCAGGGCAAGATTTTATACGTTAAAAAATGGCTTAACAGTAATTTTGAGCCCTACTAATAAAGACCCACGCATACAATGTTATGTGGCTACAAAAGCGGGCAGCAAAACTGATCCTTCAACAAACACCGGCCTTGCTCACTACCTGGAACACATGTTGTTTAAAGGCACAGATAAATTTGGTTCGTTAGACTGGGCCAAAGAAAAACCTGAGTTAGATAAAATTGATGCCTTATATGAAGAATACAATCATACAGCAGATGCAGAAAAGCGTGCAGCAATTTATCACCGCATTGATTCTGTTTCCGGTGTGGCATCAAAATTTGCTATTGCCAATGAATATGATAAAATGATGAGTTCGATGGGGGCACAGGGCACCAATGCCTTTACATCTTTTGAACAAACGGTTTATACCGATGATGTGCCGGCCAATGCCATTGATAAATATTTAAAAGTACAGGGCGAACGTTTTAGAAATCCGATCTTAAGAATTTTTCATACAGAGCTGGAGGCTGTGTACGAAGAAAAAAACCGTGGGCTTGATGCAGATGGCAGAAAAGTACAGGAAAAGTTATTTGCTGAATTATTTAAAAATCATAATTATGGTTTGCAAACTACCATTGGTACAATCGAGCATTTAAAAAACCCTTCTCTTAATGAAATAAGAAAATATTATAACAAATATTATGTACCTAATAATATGGGTGTAATAATGAGTGGCGATTTTAACCCCGATGAAATGATAAAGAAAGTGGACGCTTCTTTTTCTTACCTGCAAAATAAACCAGTTGCTAAATATACTTTTCCGCCGGAGCAAGCCATTACTGCCCCGATTGGTGCAGAAGTTGCAGGGCCCGATGCAGAAAGTGTAACCATTGGCTTTAGGTTGCCAGGTAATAAAGATAAAGATGTGTTGCTGGCAGATTTAGTAGGCCAGATTTTAACCAATGGTAAAGCAGGCCTGATGGATTTAAATTTAGTGAAGAAACAGAAATTATTAAGAGCTTCTGCTTCTGCATTTACATTAATTGATCATGGCATTTTATTTATGCAGGGTAATCCTACACAAGGCCAAAGTTTAGAAGATGTAAAAACTTTAATGCTGGGTGAAATTGAAAATTTAAAAAAGGGAAATTTTGATGATAATTTAATTACTGCCATCATCAACAATCAAAAGAAAAATAAAATACAGGCAACAGAATCTTATGGTGCAAGGGCCGGCGAACTGATGGATGCCTTTACATCGGAGCTGGACTGGAAAGAACAGGTGGCCTACACCGACTTATTATCTAAATTAACCAAGAAAGATATTGTGGCATTTGCCAATAAATATCTTGGAGATAATTATGTTTTTATTTACAAACGTAAAGGTGAAGATAAGAGTATTGTAAAAGTAGAAAAGCCACCGATTACACCGGTAGAAACTAACCGTAATGCACAATCTGATTTTGTAAGCCAGGTAAATAAAATGCCTGCAACTGTGGTAAACCCTGTTTGGTTAGATTATACTAAGGATGTACAAAAAACAAAAGTTGGCCCTGCGGAAATATTGTATGTTCAAAATAAAGACAACAGTATTTTTCGTTTGCGTTACCGCTTTGATATGGGCACCTGGAATAATAAAAAATTAAGTTTGGCTACACAATACCTTCAATTTTTAGGTACTGATAAAATGAGTGCTGAAGATATTACCAAAGAGTTTTACAAAATAGCCTGCAGCTTTACTGTAAGTGCCGGAACAGAATTTACAACCGTTACCATTGAAGGTTTGCAGGATAATTTTACTAAAGCCGTAACATTATTTGAAGACGTTTTAAAAAATTGCAAAGGCGATGAAACTGCATTAAAAGCATTAAAGGCAAGAATAGCAAAATCGAGAACGGATGCTAAAGCAAACAAAGCAGCTATTATGAGCGGCTTGGTTTCTTATGCCAGGTATGGTAATAAAAACCCATTTAACTATACGCTTAGCGACGAGGAGTTAAAAAATATTACTGCAGAAGAATTAGTGAATACACTGCATAGTATGAACAGCTACAGTCATAAAATTTTATATTATGGTCCTCAGCCACTGGTGCCATTAACTGCAGCATTAAAAACATTGCATGCAGTGCCGGCAGCATTTAAACCAGCAGATGAAAAAGTAAAATTTACTACCGCATCGCAGGAGAAAAACCAGGTATTGTTTGCCGATTACAATATGGTGCAAAGCGAAATACGCTGGGTAAGAAATACTGCTCCATACAGTGCAGATAAAGAACCGGTGATTGACATCTTTAATAATTATTTTGGTGGAGGAATGGGTGCATTGGTTTTTCAAACGATAAGAGAAAGCAAAGCGCTTGCCTATTCTACTTTTGCATTTTATGCAAAGCCAGAAAAAAAAGAAGATCCATTTTATACACTGGCTTATGTGGGTTGCCAGGCAGATAAATTTAACGAATCTATTATTGCCATGAATGAATTGCTGAACGATTTACCTAATGTAGAAGCAAATATTAATTATGCCCGTGGCGGTATTAAAAAAGATATTGAAACAGAACGCATAACGCAGGATGGTATTATTTTTAACTACCTTACTGCACAGCAAAAAGGTTTAACCAGCGACATCCGTAAAACAACTTACACTGCGGTGGATAAAATTGGTTACAGCGAATTGAAAAAATTTCATACTGAATATATTGCCAACAAGCCTTACACTTATTGTATTGTCGCATCCGATAAAAAACTATCTGAAGATGAAATGAAAAAATATGGTGAGTTGAAAAGGTTGAGTTTGGAGGAGATATTTGGGTATTAAAATTTTAATAATTAATTTTTAAAGAGCTCCTTTTTGGGAGCTCTTTTTTTTAAAAATATCGCTGAGAAAAAGAGAAATAGAGATTACGCAGAGAAGCTTCAGCGAAATCTTTGCAACTCCTTTTCTCTGCGGTAAAAACTCACACCTTCCCATTCTTAATTTCCTCCACCACTCCCGGATCTAACAATGTACTGGTATCTCCCAAATTTTGCATTTCTCCTTCAGCGATCTTTCTTAAAATCCTTCTCATTATTTTTCCACTTCTCGTTTTGGGTAAGCCGGTAACAAACTGAATTTTATCAGGCTTGGCAATAGCACCAATTACCCTTGTTACAGTTTGTAAAATATCCTGCCGCCGCAAATTTTCATCGCCATGATGGCCATTGTAAATTACATAGGCATAAATGCCCTGGCCTTTTATATCATGCGGATAGCCCACTACCGCACTTTCCACCACGCCTGCATGCATGTTAATGGCATTCTCCACTTCGGCTGTGCCTATACGGTGGCCGCTTATGTTTAATACATCATCTACTCTTCCTGTAATTCTGTAAAAACCATTTTCATCTTTTAACGCACCATCACCGGTAAAATATAAATTGGGGTAAGTGGCAAAATAATTGGTGCGGCATCTTTCATGATCGCCATAAGTTGTTCTTAATATACCAGGCCATGGCGCTTTAATACAAAGATTGCCTTTCATAATACCGTTCTCATCTTTCTCCGTTATTTCTTTTCCATTTTCATCTACCAGCAATGGCTGCACTCCCGGCATGGGCAGAGTTGCCCAACTAACTTTAGAAGGTGTTACGCCTGCAAGGTTACTTATTAAACAGGCACCGGTTTCTGTTTGCCACCAGGTATCAACAACGGGGCATTTTTTCTTCCCAATATTTTCATCGTACCAATGCCATGCTTCTTCATTAATAGGTTCACCAACTGTTCCAATAACTTTTAATGAAGACAGGTCTTTGCCTTTTATTGGATCTGTACCAAAACTCATTAAACTTCTTATTGCAGTGGGGGCTGTATAAATGCAATTTACTTTGTGCCTTTCCACAATATCCCAAAAACGGCCGGCATCGGGCCATGTAGGAATTCCTTCAAACATTAATGAAGTGGCACCTGCACTGAGCGGACCATACAAAATATAACTATGGCCGGTTATCCATCCAATATCGGCAGTACAAAAATGGACATCACCAGGTTGGTATTGAAAAACATTTACAAAAGTGTAAGCAGTCCAAACCATATACCCGGCAGTAGTATGCACCACACCTTTTGGTTTACCTGTACTGCCGCTTGTGTATAAAATAAACAATGGGTCTTCTGCATCCATTTCTTCTGCAGGAAATGAAACTACACCATTTTTTTCTACCTGTGTTTCCGCATATTCCATTTCATCTTCCCACCAAACATCTCTGCCTTTTATCATGGAAACAGGCGTTCTTGTTCTGGTATAAACTATTACACGTTTAATTGTTTTGTTACCAATCAATGCATCATCTATCACAGCTTTTAATGGAATATCTTTTCCGCCACGGTAAGCGCCATCGCAGGTAATTATAAATTCAGCTTTTGCATCTTCTAATCTGTCGGCAATACTTTGGGCAGAGAAACCGCCAAAAATTACAGAATGAATGGCTCCAATTCTTGCACAACCTAATACCGCATACGCCAGCTCCGGCACCATTCCCATATATATACAAACACGGTCGCCTTTTTTTACGCCATTATTAATCAGCATTTGTGCCACCTGGCAAACCCTTTTATGCAAACGGGCATAGGTAACTATTCTTACTCTTTCTTCGGGGTTGTTGGGTTCCCATATAATCGCAGGTTTATCGGCCATTGTTGGTAAGTGGCGGTCTATACAGTTTTCGGTAATGTTAAGTTTACCCCCTTTAAACCATTCCACCCTTGGTTCAGTAAAATTCCACTCTAAAACTTTATCATATTTTTTCTTCCATAAAAAATTATCAGCTACTGCACCCCAAAAATTTTCGGGATCATCCACACTTTTTTTATAATCGCTTTTATACTGTTCAAAAGATTTTATTTGATAAGGATAGTCCATTGTTATTTTTTTGATGCTCCAAAATTATACATACCCATTCATTAATGGTGAAAAAAAATAAAATTACGCAATCGTTTTATTTTGCAGATAGTGCAGGATAATGGCATTTAAAAACTGTGTATCTTTCCAAACAATTGATTTGTTTATGATAAATGAAAATGGAACTAAAGGAATAGGTAAAGTTATTTTTTCTTCTTCGCTGGGCACATTAATTGAGTGGTACGATTTTTATATTTTTGGTATGCTGGCCAAAACTATTTCAACACAATTTTTTCCTGATGGCAATGAAACTGCAGCCCTGCTGAGTACACTCGCAATTTTTGCCGCAGGTTTTTTAGTACGGCCTTTTGGTGCATTGGTATTTGGAAGGCTGGGAGATTTGATCGGCCGCAAATATACTTTCCTGCTCACTTTAGTTTTAATGGGCGGCTCTACGTTTTTAATTGGGCTGGTGCCTTCTTATAAAGCCATTGGTATTGCAGCGCCACTATTAGTTTTATTATTAAGATTAATACAGGGTTTAGCATTAGGTGGCGAGTACGGTGGCGCCGCAACGTACGTGGCCGAACATGCACCTGCACACCGCCGTGGATATTTTACTGCATGGATACAAACTACTGCAACTTTAGGTTTGTTTGTTGCACTCGGTGTTATTATGGCGGTAAAAAATAACATGAGCGATGCCGACTTTAATAAAGAATGGGGAGGCTGGCGCTATCCTTTCTGGATTTCTATTTTGCTGGTAGGCGTTTCTATTTATATAAGATTAAAGATGAACGAAAGCCCGGTGTTTGCAAAATTAAAGGCTGAGAAAAAAACTTCTGTCAATCCGTTGAAAGAAAGTTTTGGGCACAGGTCAAATTTTAAAATGGTGCTGCTGGCTTTGTTTGGTGCAGTAATGGGGCAGGGCGTAATTTGGTACACCGGCCAATTTTATGCTCAATCTTTTTTAGAGAATACGGTGAAGATTGAGTTTATGCAAAACCGTGAAATATTATTATGGGCTATTGGATTGGCAACACCATTTTTTTTAGTGTTTGGTGCATTGAGTGATAAGATTGGCAGAAAATGGATAATGCTTACGGGGATGTTATTGGGGGTGGTTTTTTACAGGCCGATATTTGGAGAGTTGTTGAAGAGTGCGGATGCGAAGGAATGGATGGCGAAAGATGAAGGACGCCTTTATATTAAAATTGAGGGAAAAGAAAATCCATTAATACAAAAACGAGATACCATAGAGAGGAATAAGCGTGGATTTACAGAATTGCAATACTCTACAAAAACATGGGGGCTATCGTCGGGAATTAGGTTTACTGAAAACGTTGTAGATACTTTTTATTACTATGATTCAGAATCAGGATTTAATAATATGCGTTATTTAGCTCATGATAAGAACCCAACTTATAATGATAAAATATTAACCAGCCCAACAAAATGGAAATTCATCTTCCTCATTTGGGTAATGATAATTTTTGTAACCATGGTGTACGGACCGATAGCAGCTTTTTTAGTAGAACTATTTCCAACTAAAATAAGATACACCAGCATGAGCTTGCCTTACCATATTGGTAATGGTGTATTTGGTGGGCTGGTGCCTTTTATTGCAACATTGTTAACTGCAACTTTTACTGCAGATCCATTGGTGGGGTTATGGTATCCCATTGGTGTAGCCGCTTTATGTTTTGTAATTGGGGCTTTGTACTTAAGTAATAAAATTGATAAAAAAATCGATGATTAAATAATTAACCCTGAAAGGTTTTTAAAACCTTACGGGGTTAGAAAAAACATTTTTATGAACTTACTTAAAAAAATAATGGGTTTTGTATGGATGATAATTGCACCTGCGATAATTTATTTTTTAATTATGGGAGCAGTGCATAATATTGGTAATGGCACAAAAGATATTAATAAACCTATTCCGTGGATCATCATCATCACCATATTTACACCCATAGCTGTTGGCTTAATGATTTTTGGTTATTACGCTTTGAAAGGTGAGTATGATAAATTGCCGGAGAGTTCGGAAGAGTTGAATTAATATAATTTTGATTCTGAACCTCTTTATTATAAAAGCTTTTTACTTCCCCATCGCTTTATAAATCGCTTCATGAATTTTTGGCCGCACATTCATGTTCAATAATTTTCTGTTCACATCGCCGCCTTCGGGGTTAACACGGTTGCTTAAAAAAATAAAGATGAGTTTATTGGCAGGGTCGGCCCAAACACATGTGCCCGTATAACCGGTGTGGCCAAAGGTTTGCGGCGATGCTGATAAAGCGGGATAAGGCTCAGGCCTTACAGCATTATCTTTTTCGGGTTTATCAAAACCATAACCGCGGCGGCTTATTTTACTTTGGTAAGCTGTAAAAAGTGCTACGGTTTCTTTATGCAAATACTTTTTGCCGTTAAATGTGCCGCCATTTAACAACATCTGCATTATCACGCCTAAATCGTATGCATTACTAAATAAACCTGCATGGCCGGCAACGCCGCCAAACATTGATGCGCCGGGGTCGTGTACATCGCCACGCAATAATTGCTGGCGAAAATTTTTCTCTTGCTCGGTTGGTATTATCCTGTTTAATGTAAAACGATTTCGGGGCTTAAACCCTGAAGTGGTTAATCCCAATGGTGTATAAAATTCTTTTTGTACATATTCATTTAATGGCATGCCGCTAACCGCCTCTACCATCTTACCTAAAAAAATAAAATCGTTGTCGCTGTAAATATATTTTCCTGCCTGGCCTAAGTTACTTTTTAAAATACGCTGGTATAAAGTATCTCTCCAAACGTTACTCATAAATAAATTTTCTGCCACACGAATACTGAAAGAATCATTTTGTTTTGGAGCAAAATAATTTGTAAGAGGCTGGCCTGCAGAATCAATTACTTCCCTGTAAAACGGAATATAAGATACAAGGCCTGCCTGGTGCAATAAAATATCTTCTACCAGTAAATTTTCTTTGTTGCTGCCTTTTACCCAGGGCAAATAATCACCTAATTTTTTTTTCAGGTCTATTTTTCCTTCATCGTACAATTTCATTACACTAATGGTAGTAGCGCAAATTTTTGTAACCGAGGCCATATCATAAATAGATTCCAGCTGTACCGGCTCTGCCTTATCGTAAGTATAATTGCCGTAAGCTTTATGGTAGGCAATTTTTCCATTTTTAATTACCAGCACTACGCCACCGGGTGTGGCTTTTTTTTCTATGGCATCGCCAACGATAGAATCAATTACATTTAATTTAACCGGGTCAAGGCCGGCTTCGTCGGGATTTGTCCGGGGCAAAAAAAAACCTGCAGAAACTATGCCGCTTCCATATTTATAGTCATCACAAACTGTAACCGGTAATTTTCCTTTGGCAGTAATTTTTCCCTGCAATAAATCTAATGCTGTGTTTTGAACAACTGCATCATCTTCGTAACAGGCAATAATATTTTTTGCACCGCACCAATTTTTTATGGCATAAGGATTACCAAAAACGAAAGTTACCGCTGTAGTTTGCTGTTGCAATTGAGTTACTAAATCAATTGCAGATTTTGATATGCCAAAATTATTTGCCGGTACACGGCTGTAATTATGAATACCAATGACCACTTTTTTGTACCGCTTTTTTATTAACGCCACGGTACTTAAAATTCTTGCTGCATCCTGATTATAGTTAAAATAAAAAACATCCGCTTTATAATCGTTACGCATACGTTTTGCGAAAGTATTATCGCTGCTGTTGCCAACACTTATATACACTACATCTTTTGCTACAGGTTTTGCAGGTGCAGGCATTGGGAAAAATACATCGTCTGTTTTTTGTAAAACAGTCAATGCATTTTCGGCAACTAATTTTCGCATTGCAGCAACTTTACTGTTTAAATCATTGGTAAGATTATCAGTATTTATTGGTTGCAACGTTGTTAAACCGTATTGATATTTTGCCAGCAATACTTTTTTGCAATGCATTTCAATATCAGCCCAGCTAAGCTTATTGTTTTTAATCGCAGCTTTAATTTTTGCAATTGCTAAAGGCACATCGCCGGGCAAACACAGCATATCATTACCCGCAATTAAAGATTCTACCGATGCGGCACCATCAGGATAATATTTTTTAACACCCTGCATTTCCAATGCATCTGTAAAAGTTAATCCCTGAAATCCTAATTGGGTTCTTAATAAATCAGTAACATTATTTTTTGAAATGGAAGTTGGCTTGTTAGCCGTATTATCAATAGCAGGTATAGATAAATGTGCCACCATTGCACTGCCAATACCGGCATTAAAAATTTCTCTGAAGGGATATAACTCCAATGAATCCAATTGAGCCATCGTTTTATTTATCACCGGCAAATCATAATGAGAATCTACCGCTACATCACCATGGCCGGGAAAATGTTTGGCGCAAGCCATCACGCCATTATCCTGCATGCCTTTCATGTATTGAATGCCAAACAGCGCCACTTTATATTTGTCTTCGCCAAAACTCCTGTCGTTAATTACAGGATTGTTGGGATTATTATTTACATCCACCACCGGTGCATAATTCACCTGAAGGCCTACACGCTTGCATTGTTCTGCTACAATTTTTCCATACTCATACACAATGTTTGCATCTTGCATGGCACCCAGCATCATTTGCCTGGGCAGCGGCAGCACACTGTCAATCATTCGCATCCCCACACCCCATTCTGCATCAATACACATCAGCAGCGGCGTTTTTGCCTGCGCCTGTAATGCATTAATAATATTGGCCTGCTTAACCGGGCTGCCCTGAAAAACACAAATACCACCCACATTATATTGTTTAACTAAATCTGATACTTGCTTATCGTAAAATATAGCCGTTTTTGTGGTAGCATTATAGGCCGACAAACGCACTACCATTAATTGAGCAATCCGTTCCTCATCCGATAGTGTTTTGTAAACACTGTCGGCCCAAATTTGAGCCGGGCTATTTTGACTGAAAGATTTTGCTGATATAAAAAAAAGGGTTGCTATTAAGAATTTCCTCATAATCCTTTAAAAAATTTTATAGTGAAAAGTATATGTTATTTTTGAAGTTCTAAATTACAGGATTTTGCCCGATATCATTCAATTATTACCCGATAACATTGCCAATCAAATTGCAGCTGGTGAAGTAATTCAGCGGCCAGCCAGTGCTGTAAAAGAATTGTTGGAAAATGCCGTAGATGCAGGAGCCGATGAAATAAAACTCATTATAAACGATGCAGGAAAATCTTTAATACAGGTTATAGATAATGGCAAAGGCATGAGTGAAACTGATGCCCGTATGGCTTTTGAGCGGCACGCCACTTCTAAAATAAGTAATATAGAAGATCTGTTTCGAATAAAAACAATGGGTTTTAGGGGAGAAGCATTAGCCAGCATAGCAGCCGTAGCGCAGGTTGAATTAAAAACAAAAAGAGCCGAAGACGAAACCGGTGTTTATCTTGAAATAGAAAACAGTATTGTAAAAAAACAAGAACCTGTTGCTGCACCGCTTGGTACCAGCATTGCCATGAAAAATTTATTTTTCAATGTGCCGGCACGGAGAAATTTTTTAAAAAGCAACCCTGCAGAGTTAAGGCATATAGTTGATGAATTTATAAGAGTCGCTATGGCTTTTCCGGAAGTCTTCTTTTCGTTGAGCAGTAATGGCCAACAGGTGTTTCATTTAGAGAAGGGTACATTAAAACAACGTATTGTTCAAATTTTGGGTAATAATTACAGTGCCAAATTAGTAAGTGTACAGGAGCAAACTGATTACATGAATATTTTTGGTTTTGTGGGTAAACCCGAAACGGCCAAAAAAACAAGAGGCGATCAATATTTTTTTGTGAACAGCCGTTTTATAAAAAGTGCTTACCTCAATCATGCAGTGATGAATGCTTTTGATGCGATGATCGCTAAAGATAGTTTTCCGATGTACACTTTATTTATTGATCTGGATCCGTCGCAATTAGATATTAATGTACACCCCACTAAACAGGAAATAAAATTTGAAGATGAAAAAATTGTGTATGCTTTTGTGCAGAGTGCGGTAAAGCATGCACTGGCGCAATTCAGCATTACGCCTACTTTAGATTTTGACCTGGATATTTCTATTCAGCAATCAGATGCGGTAAGCAAACCTTTTACCGATGAAAAAAAATCTACTGCAGCATCTTCTTCTTTATACAGCACCTTTACCAAAAAAAATCAATCGCATTTTATTGAAAGTAAAAGTGAGTTAAAGCATTGGAAAAGTTTTTATGAAAAAAGTACAGACGACAGGCAACAGACCACTGACATCGGGCAACATACAATAGGCAGCGCTCAGCAAACACTGCACTCCACTAACGACCAACGACCAACTACAGATGATCTTTCTCAGCTTCACAACAGTTACATTGTTGCACAAACCAATAAAGGTTATTTTTTAATTCATCAGCAAAATGCTCATGAACGTATTTTGTACGAACAATTTGTTACTGCTGTAGATGGTAAGCCCATTGCTGCACAGCGCAGTTTATTTCCGGCGGCTTTAGAACTTTCTGTTACAGATGCTGTGTTATTAAACGAGTTGCTGCCCGATTTAAATCATTTAGGTTATTTATTAGAACCATTTGGTAATAACACTTTTGTTATACAGGGCTCACCGGCAGATGTAACCGATGGCAACGAAAAAGTAGCAGTAGAAAAAATGCTGGAGCAATACAAACATTTCAGCAACGATTTAAAATACAGTAAACGGGAAAAATTATTGCGTTCGATGGCATTACAGCAATCTATTAAAGCAGGAACTTCTTTAACAGATAAAGAAATAAAAGTGCTGGTGCAAAATTTATTTGATTGCGCTACGCCTAATATTACACCCAACGGTAAGCCAACTTATTTAGAATTTAAAAAAGAAGAGCTGGATAAAATGTTTGGGAGGTAGCCTGGTAACAGGCAACATTTTAAAAACGACTAACTGCTTTGAACAAGGTTAAAGAAAAATTAAATTGACATCATTCCATAAAGTATCAGATAGTCAAAGGCTAAACAACTAATCCTTTTTCATAAGCCATAATGGCTAATCCTGTTCGGCTTTTACACTCAAATTTTTCAAAAAGACTATTTCGCATATATTCGGTATGCCTCTCAGTTATATCCATTTCATCTGCAATTTCTTTGTATGTTTTTTCTGTACAAAGCAATTTTAAAAAAATAACTTCTTTGTCTGTTATATCATCTTTATTAAAATGCGTGCCTGTACGTAGCGCCTTTTCAACCATTTTAGATGCCGTATGATCAGAAAAAAAATATCCTGTTTGTACAATTTGAGTAATTGCTTTTTTTAGTCGTATTATATCATCATTTTTATTTACAAAACCCCGTGCCCCCAATTTTATCAATTGGCAAACCATTTCCGAACTGTTATAAGCAGAAAGCCCCATTAATTTTATTGCAGGATACTTTTCTTTTAGAGCTTTCATGGTTTCATATCCGTTCATTTCTGGCATTGCAATATCAATCAACGCCACATCCGGCAGATTATTATTATTTAATTTATCAAGCAACTGGTGGCCATTTGCAGCCTGTATTATTACTTTAAAATCATCCCAGGTATTTATTTGTGCACAAATAGCTTCTCTAAATAAAATATGGTCATCTGCAACAGCTAACCTTATCAAGTTGTTATTAAGTGAAAATTGCATGTTTTTGGTTTAGGGTTTCAGAAAAAATAAAACAACAAAGTTTGAATAACGTATGGATTTATCCGTGTATATTTTTCTAGGGGTGATTATTAAGTTATTAACAATGTGTAACTATTTAGTGATTTGTCACGTGAATATATTGTAAATTATTGTTTCGAAATTGTGATTTTTCACATACATTTAGTAACAAAATATCTCATCTTTATAGTATACAATGCTCTTTGATGTTTTGTTTGGCAAAAACTTAACTTTTTCTTCCCGATACTTAAATTTAAATCTGGTAAATTTCACATTTTAATTTTGTGAAAATAACACCAGATTTTGTGAAAACCTACTTTTTTTCGGCTTACGGGCACAGGTATATTTGTTTATCATTGGCCAATGAGCCGGGTAAGCCAAAAACCGGAATTATAAAAAGAGTAGGCACAATAATTAAAGTATAGCCATGAAAAAGTTTAAAATTCTTTTTTTAGCAGCAGCAAGTTTTCTTATTTCAAATATTTCTTTTGCGCAAACACCTACCGCTAATGGAAATGTTATGATTTTTAATGGAGTTGTTGCCTATGAGTCATTTACTGAAAATGAAAATACCTGGTTAAGCCTTAGAAATGTTGCAGTGCAAAGCAGCACACTAACCACTATGGCTGAACAAGAGAGCCTAACGCCATTAAATGCAGACACTTTATACCCCGATTTTTTGAAAGAGGTATTAAATATTGACCAAATATTTCAAATTGGTACTTATCTTATTAAAATTGATGAGATAAACAACAGAGGCCTTATGATTAATGCAGGTAATGCCAACGCTTATTCCGACCTGGTAAATAATAATTTATCTGCAAGCGGGATGATGGTATTGGATGGCGACGAAGATTTTGGACTGGAATTATTAGAAGCATTGGAGAATAATACTATAACACCAGTAGATTACCAAAATTCATTAACTGCAGAAAGGAGATGCAGCGGAGCAAGAAGGCAAACTCAAAAAGATATACCTACATGGATTACAACTAATGAAGAATGCCCCGGAAATGTAACATTAGGCAGAACCTATGGCATGGATGATAAACTGGTGTATCAAAAGTTTATTTTTTATTTTTCGCTGCAATCAAAAATTAGAAGTGTGTGGCGCTGTACCTATGGGGGAAGCTGGACTCTTGCTGAAATTTATAACTTAGTTGATTTAAAGCTTATTGGTACGGTAAAATACAGGAGGCGTTGCGCTGCTGAAGTAAATAAAGCAGAAACCCTTGAGGAAGGTTATTTTAGCGGTGGTAATGGAATACTAAACTGGCGGCCATATAGTGGTGGAAGATCATTATCTCACTACGATTTTAATGTAGATTTTGGTATTAGAGTTGCAACGGATAGAAATCCTAATCCGCCTCCATACTTTTTTCCACATCCCTACAGAATAGTATCGGGATATTAATAAAATTACCGGTATAACTCTTTGTTTAATTAAAGAGTTATACCGGCATTTAAATTGATTATGAAAAAAATATTTCTTTTGCTTAATTTTTTTTTAGCATTTGGTGCATATGCACAAAAATTATATAGTTTAATAAGCCTTACTGCACCTTTTAATGGCATAAGCTATGCACCAGGACATAATAATAAGGAGTTTAAGCCAAGTATTGCAAAAATAAATGGCAGCTGGCGTATTGATGTATTTTATAAAGCAAAAAAAATAACACACAAATTTTCAATAGAGCAACAACCAATTGGTTATTATTTTAAACTGATTGATAAGTTTTATATACAAGCAACCAGCTTGCAATTGTTAAGTTTTAATTATTCTAAAAATGGCCGAACAATTGACCATTTAATTTTTAGTTATGCTTTACAAAAAAATGGAAAATTTAAAAAAGGATTTCTATTTAACTCAAAAATACTTTTTAATTACTCAGCTGGCTTAGGCGTAAGCTTAAACAGAAGTAAAACTTATTATCAGATGCAATTTGCTAATTCTTCTGGAGGTATAGCTACAACAGATTCTTATGCTGGTTATTATGCCGATCATTACCGGGATGGCTTTGGGGTATTTTTAAGAGGCACTGGCGGTTTTGATATTTTTAATAAAAAGGGAAAAAGAAAACTTTGCTTTAACGTTTTTTATAATCAAGGGCTAAAAGATATGGCGCATTTTGATATCAATTATCAATATGGTTATTATAATGATCCAGCACGACAAGTTGATGTACCAAAGCAAGTACTACGCACCCGGGGTACAAATTTTGGGTTTAGTCTGGGAGTGCCAATAAAGATAAAAAAATAATTATTATGAAAATGTTTGTAATTGTTTTAAGTAGTATGTTTTTTATTACGACCACTGTATTTAGCCAAAAAAATACATTCTCTATAGGCGCAGGGCCAACAGTTGGTTTTGCCTTAAGTAATCAAAATCATAATTATTATTATAAAAATGCTGTGGGTGGAACAGTACAGGCAAATTACAGTGTAACAAAACTGGGTACAATTACTGCTACAGTTTCTTACTTATCTATTGGCGCAAAAAATCAACCCGTTACTAAAACATCACTTACACAAATAAAAGCAGGGTATAAAACAGGGTTTTTAAATTCTGGTTTTTTTGCTGCCGCAGATGCTGGCATATCTGGTTATGATAAAGGCTTAAACAATTTTGTTTTTAGCGTAGCAGCAGGTTATTCATTTAAAGTTTCATCATCTTCCTATATCGATTTATTTCCCGCTTACAGTGTTATTGCCGGTACACCAAATAACAATATGTGGCTTACTGCAAATGCTTTATTCCGTTTTAAACTTCAAAAAAAGAAATAGAAGTTTTCTACCTGTTACATCTTTTGTTACCAAAATTTTTTTGTTTTGTTTGGTACTTTTATTTCCTTATTATGCAAAAAATTTTGTCAATATTATTTTGGCTACTACCTTTTATGTGTAAAGCACAGGTAAAAGATAGTGTGTTATTTGCAAAAGAAAGTATGGTGATTGGCGCAAATGGCCCATCGGCAAAATCAGATAAGACTGATACGTATAAGCCTGAAATTTTTACATCCGGATTTATTGATATTATTAATAACGGACAAGTAAATGCTTCGGCACGTTTTATAAGGTTATACATTGGAGAGCCTGGCAGGTTTGCAATTCCACTTTCTTTATATGGTGGTGTAAGCAATAATAACTTTCAAAATCAAAATACAGGGGGGCAGTTATTAAAAAGTAACGACCATTTGGTTAACCAGTATATTAATCCATTAAGTGGCTTAATAAACATTAGTATTGATGGTACTGTATATTTTAAAAAAACTCAAAAAATTACTAAAACAGGTTTACTCTATCATTTTGGCGAAAGAGTATTAACCGGTATAAGAGTTGGACAAATTACAAACACACAAACCGGCAAGCCAGTTAATTTTGTAAATAGTTTTAGCACAGCAGGCTTATATTTTCAAACCGGAGCATGGGAGCGTAACAATGCAAAAAATGTTGGAATATTTTGGCTAGTAGCCCGTTACCATTTTACTTATTCAAATTCAAAACAAATTAAAGAGTTTTTGCCCGATGTAAAAACTAATGGCGTTTACACTGGTTATTCAATAGGCTTTGGTGTAGAAATAAACAACCTTGTAAACTTAAAAGCTATTTATTACAAATACATTAAAGCACCCGAAATAGGATATGGGTTACCTATTTACCAGTTTTCATTTAACTATGCTTTGAATAAAAATTAAATTACTCCGGCGTCTGTATTCTGCTTCGTTCCTCGCCGCCGAGTGTGTCTTTGAACAGCGGCGTAAAAAATAGTAAAGATGATTTTAAGATACTGAAACATTATTCCGTAAATTGAAAGCGTGGCTCGTAATACCCGCTTGTCACGAGAAAAAGCGGTAGTAATAGAAAAATGCTTTAAATTAAATGTTGGATGGGAACACTCACAACGGCTTAGAGATTTAAAAAAGGCTAGCTGGATAAAATGTTTGGGAGGTAAAACCCCCTCTGCCCCCTCCCGATAAAAATCGGGATAAATTACGGTGGAACTTGGTCTCGGCTATTTTATAAACCTTTTCAAAAATAGGAGAGTATTTTATTTATCAATAGAAACTGTTGTATTGACAGGCTCAGACTTTTTTTCTTCTTGTAAAAAAAATAAAAGCTTGCTCAGCATTTCTCCGTATTGTGCAGTTTTACCATGCTGCGTTTCAATATTTATATAGCGCTTGTTTAGTTCGCCGTAATACACACTTAACGAACCATCTTTGTTTACTTTTTCATTATCCTGTAAAATACTGTTGTAACCCAGCGTACTCATTTTGTTAAACAATATTTCATCGGTGGTAAGTGCAATATCATCTATATCTTGCCAGTTATCTGCATAAACTTGTTTAGCATCATGTTGCCTTTTACCACCATGCTGATAAGTCTTTACAGAAAAATCGCCATCGGTGTTATTATGCAGTGCCACAATGCAGGAAATGGTATCAGGAATTAATTGTAATAATTGCGCTGCAAACTTTTCTACTTCAATTACAGCGAGTGGATTTTTTTTTCCGGTGGCTTTAAGGGTACCATCAATGCCAGTTCTCGAAAATATCCTGTTGGGGTCAAATGTATATACCACACCTTTAAACGGGAAACTTATATTGCGTTGAGCATTGTTTTCAATCTTAATTAATATGCCGCCTTTTTGTTCTAAAACTGTACGTGCTGCTTTTACTGCCGTTACTTCATCATCATGTAAATTAATGCAGCAGGTGGTAACCAGTTGGCCATACTGAATTACTTTAAGAGAAATATTTTTATCCCCTAGTTTATGAAGGATAGTTTTTTCTGTTGGAGTAAATGCTGCAGGCGCAGGCCCGCTGCAAATAATTGCCGGTTTTTTTATTGCGAATGCAGCAGTGGTAATTGAAAGTAATATTGCCAGCCCGTTCATCAGGATGTAAAATTTGCTTCAAATATATCTATTAATTTTCTATTGTCTGCATATAACGGCTGTTATCCACGTGCTGTTCAAAAAAAAATCCTGCAACAATTAAGCTGCAGGATCTTTTTTCTATCATCATGAAACCAGAAGTTATAATTTATTAAACCTTGCATAACATATCTTGCCACCATACTTTACTTTAATGGTGTACAACCCGGGCACTAAATCATTTACATTAATGGTAACTAAATTATTACCTGCCACGCCCTGTAAATGTTTTTCTTTTACCAGTACATTAAGTGTATTATAAATATAAGCATCAATTGCACCCGCCTGTGGTAAAAATACATTTACATTTATAAGATTGGTAGTAGGGTTGGGGTATGCCTGTAACTCACACACTGAATTAACTACATGCTCTATACGAATTACCTGGCAATACTCTTTTACGCAGCCACCCAGTGTAATTGCTTTTAAACAAACCCTGTAAAAACCTGTATCATTAAATACGTATGCCGGGTTATTTTGGTGCAGTATTACAGGAGGTGTTGTTGCAGGCGATAATTTTGTTATCGTCCAGGTTTGATCAAGTATGGGAAAGTTACTGTTGGCATGAAAATATATTTTATTGGGTACCAGCGGATCTCTCTGGTAAACATAACTAACATTAATACTGTCGCAGTTTATTTGTGGCAGCACCCTTATTTCCTTACATGTTGTAGAAGCACAATTTGGGCCACGCCATGCTGTTAGGCAGGCAACATATATGCCTGGTTGTGCATAACGGTGCGTTGCAATCGGGTCGTGGCTGCCGGTACCATCACCAAACGTCCAGGTATAAACAATATCATTGCTGATATAATCCGGTACAAATTTATATTTGTGGTTATCATTGCTGAATTTTTCAAATTTAAATTTAGAAAGGTCTTTACAGTTAGGTGCAGGTTGCGGAATAACAATAGTATCGCATTTTTCTTTTACACAATTTGGTGCCGTTTGCACAGTAAGGCATACCCTGTACATGCCGGGTTGTGCATATTCATGTACTGCATTCCATGTGCCTGCAAATGTGCCATCGCCAAAACTCCATTTAGCAATAGCGTTGGTTGTGATTACTGCAGTTAAATTAGTGAAATGCACTTTACGTGGATTAAGCGAATCCCGGTGCATGCTGAAGTTTACAGGTATGTTGCAAGGCGATTGTACAATAACAGTTTTGCAAATTTCTTTTACGCATGGTGGTGTTCCGGCTGAATTAACAGCTTTCTTTATGCGGATGCACACTACATAAATTCCGCCCTGTGCATAATTATGAGTAGGATTAGCTACATTAGGGTCGCCCTGTAAACCATTAACGCTGGTGCCGTCACCAAATGTCCATCTAACAGAATCAGCTGCAATAACAGGCGTACTTAAATTAGTAAACTTTATTCTTAATGGATGTGATGGGTCAGGTTGAGCACTGAAGTTAGCGACAAGGTTGCAAGGTTGAGTTACAATAACAGTTTTACAAATTTCGCTTACACATGGAGGTGTGCCTGCAGCACTTTTTTTCTTAACACGGATACAAACATTGTAAAACCCTGCATTGGGATATACATGAGTTGGCGTTGAAAGAGAGCCTACCAAACCATTTATAACCGGCGAGCCGTCACCAAAATTCCATCTGATAGAATCACCTGGTTCAACCGGGATAGATTTATTTTGAAAATGTATTGTATTCCAGTTAGTAGAATCTGCATGCCATATAAAATAAGCCTGCAGGTTACAAGGAGTTGTTAGCTGAATTGTAATTTGCTTTATAACAGTATCCCTGCAAACTTCAATACCATTTGGATTTATTTTAGAGATAATATGTTTTACAGCAAACACTCCACTGGAATTATAAGTATGAACAGGAAGTGGAATAGCTGCAGTGCCACCATCACCAAAACTCCATTGATGAAATGTGTTTATAGAATCTCCAATAACAACAGGTGTAAATTTTACTGTGGTGTTGCTGGTAAATTGAAAGCTAAAATCGGCATTGCAGTTAGTGCCGGGTTGCGCTGTGGATGTAAAACTAAATGCTGTGAGTACAAGCAGCAAAAGGGTAATAATTTTTTTCATAACAAACATTTTAGATTAAAGGTTAAATTG
>NZ_JANMUN010000056.1:0-1521 GCF_031391665.1 Ferruginibacter sp. | reverse complement strand
CCATCCGCCTTGCTAATACCGATTTATGGGATGCAGTAACAGGATATAATAAACTGCAGGCAACTGTTACAGTAAAGTAATACGAACTAGACATTGAAAGAATGCTGTCAGCCTGAGCTTGTCGAAGGCGGGTTTACTATCGCACCGGTTTCGACAAGCTGCTAATGACACAATATGAAAGACACTTACTTTCAAATTATTAGACTGTCAGCTTGAGCTTGTCGAAAGCGGGTTTAAAGAAGCACATCGGCTTCGACAAGCTCAGCCTGACACTCTAAGGGAATCGAAGTTTTGTTATTTGCAAAGAGCGTAATTTTTTTTATGAGTGCCTCAACCTGACATTTTTTAATCGGATAGATTCAATGCCTAATTGGTATAACACACACACAAAAAATCAATCGCTCCAATATCTTAATAACTAAATGGCTGCTTACAGGCAGCTATTTTTTTTAAAACTTGCTCCGGTTTGGTAAAAGGTTCAGTATTTTTTTTATTAAAAAAAATGTTTTTGCATTGGTTTTATTTGCCGGTTTGCATTGAAAAAAATCAATAGTGTAAAATAGGAGGCTTAAATGTGGTTTGCAAACATTTTTATTTAAAACTTATGCAAACGTTTTACCTGAAAAAGCAAACGCTTGCATAGCTAAAAACCGCATCTGTACCAGCTTCGTTATTTTGTTTTAAGTAAATTAATTCTGACATTAGCGTTATCAAATTATTACCAAATAATTGTTTTGCAAAAGAAGAGATTTCAAAAAAAAAAAAATAAAAACGATTACAGGACATTTCATCTTACAATACATACAAACCAAAACTAAATTGCTATGATGCTCATTAAAAAAAATCTGTTGTTGATGTTTCTCCTTTGTATTGCTTTTGCAGTACATGCTCAGGAACGAACAGTAACCGGAACTATAACTGCAGATGGTAAGCCAGTTGCCGGAGTAAATGTATTAGTTAAAGGTGCTAAAACCGGCACTGTAACAAATGCTGATGGCAACTTCAGTATTAAAGTATCGCAATCAAATGCAGTGCTTATCTTTTCTTCCGTTGGCTATATTAGTCAGGAGGTAGTATTAAAAAAACAGTCTGCGGTTGATGTAGTTTTAGTTGCTGATAACAAGGCACTGGATGATGTAGTTGTTATTGGGTATGGTACGCAGCGTAAAAGAGATCTTACTGGCGCAGTATCATCTGTAAAAGCAAGAGATCTTGTAATTTCTTCCGGGCCAGAAATTGGTAACATGCTAAAAGGAAAAGTGGCAGGTCTTACTATCACTCAGAACAGCGCTCAACCTGGCGGCGGTTTAAATATATTGATAAGAGGAGCTGCTTCTGTAGGTAATTTAACTGGCGCAGGTAATGACCCATTATTTGTAGTAGATGGTTTTCCTATTAGTGATTTACAACAACCAGCAAGCGGGGGCAGGTATCAGGGTGGTACGCAAAGTATTTTAAATTCATTTAACCCTAACGATATTGAATCTATAGAAGTATTAAAAGATGCCAGTGCAACTTCTA
>NZ_JANMUN010000040.1:0-2616 GCF_031391665.1 Ferruginibacter sp. | reverse complement strand
AAATCCTTTTCCATTATCGGAAGTAGCAAGCAGTATGCGGTTTTCTTCTTTACGCAAACTGATCAGCAATAAATTGGCGCCTGAGTGTTTAATGGTATTATGCAATACCTCCTGCACAATTCTGTATAAATTAATTTCTTTGTTTTGGTCAAGCCTTATCTCCTGTTCGCAACTAAACCTTACTTCCAGTTTACTTGCTTTTTTATAGGTATCAGCCAATTCCATTATTGCAGTTTTTAATCCCTTACGCAGCAAAGTATTGGGCATAAGGTTGTTGGAAATTTCACGAAGTTTATGAATGATACTGTCGATATGCTGGCTGGATTTTACAACCAGTTGCTGATCTTCTTCGCCTGCAGTTTCAATATTGTTTATTTGCAGTTTTACTGCAGATAATAATGGCCCCAGCTCATCATGCAGATCAGATGCTATTCTTCTTCTTTCGTTTTCAAGCGTATCAATTTCGGCCTGTATTTTATCTTTGTGCATACGCAGGCTTTTTCTATGATAGCTTACTGCCGTTATAATAAAATATAACAGTATGATGCCTACCAACGAAGCAACAATTAAAATAGCCTGGTAAAATTCTTCTTCTTTGGGATCCATAGTGCAGCTGTTGCAAACATCAAATTAACAATAAGATTTGAATAACTGATTATACCCTGCAAGTTTCTCCGTAAACCGCTGCTGGTATTTTTACCAAACACCGAAAGATAGGTAGAAGCTATTAAGAGGTAAAAAGCAAAAAATATAATTACACCAAGCAATATCCAAAGTTTAGGATTTTTAAATATTGCCTGCCTGTCGGGTATTACAAATTTATTAAATGCTGTTACTGCAAAAAACAATAATGCAAAGGTGTAAAGTACAGGAAAATAAACGCCTGTTTTTGTAAACCCATCTACAAAAAAAGTAAGCACCAGCCAGCAAATAAAAAAAATACTAATTACTAAAAGATAAATTTTCTTTCTATAATTAAATAAACCCCATAAATGAAAAAGCCAGGTGTAAAAAAAGAATTCGAGGTAATCAAATACATTTATCATTGCCGAAATAGCATCGTACATTTTATATTTTGTAAGTACAAAATTGGCTATCTCCACAAGCAGTGAAATTAAGGCAAGGTAGAAAAAGGGGTAATAAGATTTATCGATTGACTTATATCTTATTACCCCAATAATTACTGTAACAGCAATAGTGAGGCTTAGTATAAATTGTACTTCGCTGTTCATATATAAGGTACGAAGCTGATTAAAAATATTTTAATAATTATTAGGGCATGGAGGGTTGCACTGTCCGTGTTCTTCTCCTCCAACCTCTTCGTCTGATGATTCTGCCGTTTTCATTTGCCGGCCAGCGCTATCTGCAGTTGCTGTTTCATTAGTTGTTCTGCCTGGTTTTTGTTCAGAAAGATATAAATTTTCGCCTTTGCTGTTAACACCAACCAATACTAAACGTACGCTGCTGCTGTCGCCATTTTTCTTTATCCCGTATAAAATTCTTATGCCAACACAATCGGGAATCTGCAACAATTCAATTATTGACTGTTTGTTAAACGCTTCGCTTAATGGTATCGAAAATCCGGGACGAAATTTTAATAACGAATCTCGTTCACTTGCAAAAGCAGCTTCATAAGCTTTAATTTGTGCAAGGGGAATAAAGTGATTAATTTTTCCCAGTGCCGAAGTATCGTTAGGCACCTGTATTACAACGCCGCCGCTATCGTTATTACAGGAAGTCATAAAAAATATAACCGGCAGCAATAAAAATAATAGCCGGAGAAATGCAAAACAGGTAATTTTTTTAGGTTGTTGCATGATAAGTAAATTTAAAAATGATGTTAAAAATAAAAATACATTCCAGTAAACTTATACGTAGAACTACCTTTTTTTTATACCACAACTACGTTTAATAATCAGTAGTGCTGCGCTTGTTTTTTTATGTATGTCGTTTCATCTTTACAATACAATTACCTACTCCCGCTTTTTACCGGCAACATTAAACCTTATCACTTAAAGTAAAAGTTATGAAACAAATTATGGGTACTAAAAAAAGAACCGCACGGCTAAATATTATTGCTGCCGATATTACCGGTGCTAATTTTAACTGGGATTCTTTTGAAACAATGGCGGCATTTTATACCGAAGAAATTAAAAAAGTAACTGAGTCGCTTAACCAGCTTTCTATAATGGATGATGCCAGACTGATTGTTAATTTATGCTGTAAAATAAAATTGATGAAGGAGAAGTTGAGGAGGAGGTGGTGAAAGGAGAGTTGAATTAAAACAACTTCCCCACCTTCTCAGCACCCTAATTATTTTATAGGGATTGCCGTATTTTTTATAGGTCTGCGCCACCAAATCAGTAAGGCTTTCAAAACTTGTAGTTTCTAATACGGCATTGTCAACGCATCAACAATCACCACATTTTTAAAACTCTTTGCCAGAAAAGACATATCAGTTTCTGTCCATGTAGGGTTAGTGGCCCAGGCAATACTTTTTCTTGCAAAATCTTTTTCCCAATGCTGGCTAATAATAATTGTTTGCACAGTTAAGTTACCCATTAAAAAATCTTTAAGCTCAATAGAAAAGTACGGAATGGTGGCGATAAAATCGAT
>NZ_JANMUN010000012.1:0-12378 GCF_031391665.1 Ferruginibacter sp. | reverse complement strand
CCACCACCCCAACAGTACATTGCTCCTGCTCTGTCTGTTGCTGTATTACCATAAAAAATACAATTGGTAATAACAGGACTTGCATTACCGTTATATCCAAAATTATCAATGCCGCCACCGCCACCTGTGGCTGTATTAAATGCGAATATGCAATTAGTTATTACCGGGTTGGCATTACCACCATTTTGTCCATGGTCGAAGATACCGCCGCCAAATAATGCAGTGTTGTTGGTGAATAAACAATTTCGTATTGTTGGGCTGCAAGTGCCTCCATTAGCTGCATTGTTAATCATTCCACCACCCAGACTTCTGCTATCATTTCCGGTCAAATCAAAATTTGCATTTGCATCACGGATAGTAAAACCATCTAATATGGCTGTACTATTTAAACTGCTGTTATTAATTACATGATAGCTGTTATCTGTATTCCCCGGTAAATTAATTTCAGCACTCAATAAAGAAGTAAAGCCGCAACTAAATATTCGTTGAGATAAAACTGTTTCTGTTCCATTAAAACTACCATAAATAGCTACTCCATTCAGCATGTTGAAATAAATATTTCTGTTAGCTGTGTTGGTGGTAAAATAAGTTCCGGCAGCCACCCACACTTCATCGCCAGGTGCAGATGCATTGATAGCTGTTTGTAAAGATGTGCCGGAAAAAGCATTGGCCCAACTGGTACCATTCATAGCACCAGCACCGGTTGGTGTAACATATCTTGTTAAAGCATTTACTTCTGTAACAAGAAGCAGTAAAATAAAAATGCGAATAAATTTCATAGATATAAGTTTTTGATTTACTTGCTGCAGTTTAGACAATAAAATAGTTAATTTCAGATTTTTATATCGTTTACAAATTAATCTCCTGAATATGTTCCCAGCGGTTATTAAGCAGTACATGCAAGTAAAATAATCCGTTGGTTGCACCGGCTAAAGATAATCTTGTTTCATGTTCTCCTTTACTCATTGTGCCGCTATTCTTCTGTTGCAAAATTTTTCCTTCCCTGTCTGTGAGTATCAACTGTACTTCACCGGGTTGTTTTATTGTTAGTTTTACATTTGCTTCAGCATTATTGTATGATGCTATATGAAGTAAAATCATTCTTCCGTTTGCAGGCATTAAATACCTGCTGGCTGGCAGCAAAGTAAAAGAATCCACTGTACTAAAACGAAACCCCGCCACACCACCACTCCCACAAGGCCCAATTGCGGCCCTGAATTGTGTCGTTTCTCTTGCTGTAAAACCAGCCTGTAGCAAAACTTCATTTCCTGCCCGCATTTGTACTTTAGTACCTTCGGAGGTAAGTAAAGAAGAGGTTGATACAATATTATTGGAAGCCTCATGAAACTCCTGTCCCTCTAATGTTCCTGTAAGATTTAAATCAGTTACACAAGTGCTGTATAAATCACTGCTCCATATTCCACGACCAAATGTAGAAGCCCTGATTCTGTTTTCTGATTCAGTTATGATCAACTCCGTTACCGGTACATAAGGAAGGTTATTATAAAATGGCACCCAATCACTTGAACCAGCACCCCGATAATAAACACCATTATCGGTGCCAATGTAAGCATTATTATTTATGTCAAGTGCAATACAGTTAACCGGTACATTAGGTAATGTTCCGCTCCTGTCGGACCAGGTATCACCTGCATTGTTTGAAAAATATACTTTTACTCCATCGGTAAAACCGCCAAAAGTAACCCATACATTATTCGAATTATTGGGATCAACATTAATGCAAGTAATTTTTGGATAACTATTAGGAAAGCCGGGGTTATTGCTCAATATATTTTCGGGCAGCCAGTTTACACCGCCATCATCACTTCTGAATAAAAAACCAGCCGCAGATGCAAATGAGTTGCCACCTGCTGCATACACCCGGTTGCCATTACTGGGGCAGGTTCTTATAAACCAACCAGAAGTTAAACTGCCCGTAATGGCCCAACTGTTTCCACCATTTGTGGTACGCCACATTGAATCGGAACCAATAAATAACGCATTACTTATTGAAGTATGTACCGCCATGGCCATAGAAAATGGATGCGAAGAATTAGCCGGTGTAATGTTTGTAAAATTATTGCCCCCATTGTAAGAACGGCTAATGCTGCGGTTCGTTACAGCAAACATGGTGTCAGGATTTGCAACATCATATCCTACCGCAAATCCATCAGCACTTGCTATTTCATCAAAATAAGATGTGCCCCCGTTTCTTCTTTTTACAGCATTATCCTGTGCACCGGCAATCATGCTTGTATAATCGTCCGGGTTTACTGCCATCCTGTAAAACTGGGTTATGTTCATGTCTTCAAAATGAGATGTCCAGTTAATACCGTTATCGATACTACTGTAAACTCCGCCATCTGTGGCGGCCCATAACTTATTATCCACCGGATGAAAACCCAAATAATGTACATCATCATGTAAGCCCCCTCTGAAAGTCCAGGTGTTGCCGGAGTTTAAACTTCGCCAAACCTCAACAGCACCAGTAATTACAGTGCTGCTGCTTGAATTACTTACTGCAATAGTCAAATCATAATTGGATTGATCTATTGTATCAGTGCCTGTATTAGATCGTCCCAGTATATTGGGAGAATTAGATTGTAAACCAAACGAAAGCCCTCCATCGATACTCAGCAATAAACCTTTAAACAGATTAGGTACCGGGTTCGCCGGACCATTACCCGGCACACCACCAGCCAATAAATAAACAAGATTTGAATTGGTGGGTGCCACAGCAAGTTCCACTCTCCGGGTAGGATTATTTATCTGGTTGTTTATAACATTAGAAGTATCCCATGTAAGTCCGCTGGTAGTGCTGCGCCAAAAAAGGGCTCTCGAAAAACTTGAAGTGGAGCCAGAGGCAAAAGTGGATCCAACTGCATAACAAACTGTTCCGCTGCCCGGTCGGAATTGCAGATTGAAGAACCTGCCGGTACCATTTACAAGCCCCCATGTGGCACCAGCAGTTAAGGATATAAATAATCCCTGGTTAGTGCAGGCATACAAAATATTATTATCCGTGGGATGCATAGTAAGGCGGTATCCTACCAGTCTGGAATAATCGACACCGGGAAAGTTTCCCATTTTTGTCCAGGTGCTTCCTCCATTGGTTGATTTTAAAACACCAATTGATAAACGCATATATCCATAATCTTCAACCAGCCCACCAAAATCACTGTCGCCATCTCCGGTAAGTACATAAAGTGTATTTGTATTTACAGGATCAATTAAAATACCGCTGATTCCACCTGTGGGTATATCGGGTGTAAGGTTTGTCCAGTTTGTACCGGCATCTGTAGTACGCCATAAACCACCTGCTGTGGTACCTGCATATACTATATCAGCATCTGTTGGATGAAAGGCAAGCCTGTCAACACGGCCAATACCGCCATCTGTATTTAATGGGCCTACTGCAGACCAGATGGCAGTGCTGCTTTCTATCCCATTTCCAATATTGCCGACTCCTCTTTGCTGCATGCCTGTAGCGTTTATCATTTTCTGATTAATATTTACAAACTCTCCATTGGGGCCCAAGCGGCTGCTCATATACCATTCGTAGCGGCTCCAGTGTTTCAGGCTCCTGTTTACTGCATCAACTCCTACCCGGTTAATAGTTTGGGGATTTTTATAGTATTGTTTTACCGTGTTCATTATCTCCGTCAGGCTTTGTTTTCCCTGCAGTTGTTGCCTTAGCACCGCATCGGCCTGTTGTGCATTGGAAACAGATAATTGTACCAGCAGCAACCAATGTATTATTAATAAGTTCTTTTTCATACTTATTGTTTAGATTTTGTAAACTGGTAAAACTTTATTGCTGAGTTTTTAGTTTTTCAATTTCTTTTTTCAACTCAATAATATAAAGAGTGAGTTCTTCTATTTTTTGCATCTGCAATTTTTGCATCTCGCCAATATTTAATCCGTTTGTTTCAATTGTTTTTGCAGATGGTATACCTGGCAGATGATTATTCTTGCGGATAAAATTTTCAACTTCATTTAATTCGGGTAGTTGGTAATTTTTGTTGAAAACATAATCGGGCCAGTTGGGTACTAAGCGTACCAGCAATTCGGTGCAGATTGCTTTTCCATCTACACCAAATTTATAACCTGCAGGAAGTATTTCATCGCCTACTCTTAATCCCCCCGTTACCACCACATCTCCTGCCACGCCCAGTTTATGGGTGGAAAGAAAACTGCCATTGCCAATACGGACGTTGCCACCGCTATTTTGCAAAAAAAGATTTGTGGCAGCCCCGTTACTTCTTGCCTGTATTTCATTATTATCAATAGCAATATTTCCTCCGGCTGTGCTTCCAATGAGAATATATCCGCTGTTTCCGTCTGTTAAGTCTACATCATTACCACTGGAAACATGAAGCTTTGTACCGATAGCCTCGGTGCCATTTCCCAATTGCACCCTGCTGCCTTCCCTGGCCAGCAACAATGCTGAAGCAACGCCATTATCACGGGCAAGTATTTCGTTATTATCAAAAACAAGATTCAACCCGTTAGACGAACCAATCATCATGTAACCGCTTTGGTTAGAAGCCAGTCCTGCATCTCCACCAGTAGAAATATGAAACTTTGTGGTGGCAAAATCTAACCCGGATCCTAATCTTGTTTTTCCTCCATCAAGTCCCTGAAGCACCAATTCACCTCCTGCACCATTATATTTTGCCTGAATATTAATACCATCAATTTCTATATTATTATCGCTGCTGCTTCCAAACTGTGTTCTGCCACCTTCTGATTGAATAAACAATGAAGATGAACTGCTATCATTCCGTGCCTGTATTTCATTATTATCAAAAACCATGTTTGTTCCATCCACATTACCTATAGTAAAATATCCGCTGGAAACCAGGTTAACATCATTGCCTCCAATTACCTGCAGCTTACTGACTGGCTCTGCAATGCCAATACCAGTATTTCCTCCGGGTGATATGTATATCCGGTTGAGGCTATTGGTTGCCAGGATAAGCCTGCCAGAATCATTGGTAGAATAAGTGCCCATCCGAAAATCGTTTCCCTGCGACTGGAGAAACCATTTTGAAATTCCAAGACGGCGGAACCGAATAGTAGCATCATCATCATCATCATCTACTAAAATGGCATAAGGAGTAGTGGCACCATTGAGGTCAATATGCAATCTGCCGGCCGGGCTTACAGTTCCAATACCAACATTCTGTGCTGTTACTTCTATTTTAACAAAAAGAAGTACGAGTAGCAGAGCAAAGAACTTATTCCATATAGCTTTCTTTCTTCGCTTTGATACTTGTATCATTGTACCATCTTTCATTTCCACTTCGCTGCCTATGCGCTGATTACAATACATAAAATCATTATTAACTAAATGACTCCTGTGCAACCGAACAAATGGCTGGTGCTGTAACTTCTCTTCAAACCACTTAAGTACTTTCGCAGTTACCAGTACTTTACCATTGCTGAAATAAACTCTGGAGTAGTTGGAAGACGCTTCTATTCTTACAATGGTACTGGTATCAATTGAAAACCGCCCTGTTGAAGTTTTGATTTGCAATGAGGTCTTTTCCATATTTGATCAATTAAAAAGTTATAAATACAGCAATGCGGAATAAATCAATTTTGAGTTAAGCGCATTTTGTAATGCCTCATGAAGCTACTATGCAAAATGAAATACTATGGAGGTATTCTACATGATTGAGGTAAAATTCAACGGACTGGTGCCGCTGCATGCTTTTTCAACGAAATGTTGTATTGATTCAACGAAAGAAGGCTGTTATTTAGCAATTATTTTACCACTAGCTACTATCTCAACAAATGCATCCCTTTCGTTGCGGCTAATTGGAAGTTCCTCTTTATTAATTTTAACAGTGAAGCCTTCAATACTTGTAATGGCTTTTATATTTACGATATAAGAACGGTGGATACGGTAAAATTTTCCGGCAGGCAATTTATCTTCCAGGCCGGAGATAGTATGATAAGTAATAACGGATTTTTCTTTTGTTACAATCTTTACATACTCCTTCAATGCTTCGATAAATAATATTTCGGCAAACAATATTTTTACGAGTCCCCCATCTGCTTTTACAAAAAAGAAATCGTTGGTGTTTGAAACCGCTTCTGCTACTTCAGGCACAGAAGAACGTAAAAATTTCCAGGCTTTATTTACAGATAATAAAAATCGTTCAATGGCAATGGGTTTCAGCAAATAGTCAATTGCATTGGCCTCAAACCCCTCCAGGGCATGCTCCCGGTAAGCAGTGGTAAATATTACTGCTGGTGGGTTAGTCATTGTTTTTAAAAATTGGAAACCAGTAAGGCCCGGCATATTAATGTCAAGAAAAACTAATTCAACCGGCTGAACCATTATTCCCTTCAATGCTTCTTTTGCATTCTTATAATTACCCTGCAATGAAAGCCTGTCATCCTGGGTAACAAAATCTTCCAGAATGTCACGGGCAATTGGTTCATCATCAATTATTGCACAGCTAATTTTTTTCATGACAGGTTAAGTTTTAAAGTTACTGAAAAACGATTGTCTTCATGCTGTATTTGCATATCATATTTATTTTCGTATTTAAGGCTAAGTATATGTTTTACACTGTTAATCCCAATCCCATCCTTTGCAGTTGTATCATAATAACTGTTTTCAACTTTAAAGTTCAGTTCCTCTTTCTGGATTAACAGATTTACATTCATCCAATTTTTATTTGACTTTTCTTTCATGCCATGTTTAAAGGCATTTTCTACAAATTGTATAAGCAGCAATGGTAAAATTGTTTTATTACCTGCATCGCCATCTACTTTCATTTCAATCACAATATTTTGTTCGTACCTCAGTTTTTCCAGTGCAATATAGCTTTGTAAAAAAATTATTTCCTGGCTCAGTAATACTTTGGGCTGGTTGCAGTCAACAATTACATACTGCATAATATTAGATAATTGATGTAAAGCACCCGCTAATTTTATACTATTTCTCCTGGCAAGTCCATAGAGGTTATTCAATGTATTAAAATAAAAATGCGGACTCAATTGCTGTTTCAGTAAATTAAGTTGCATATCCTTATTAATTACAGCCAGCTTAATTCTCTGCCGTTCTGCCTTCCGGAATTCAAAATAAAATTTTAACACATAAAACACTGACAACTTCACTACATATTTCCCAATATCAGGCCATGAGTAATATATAAAACCTCTGTATGAATGGATCTCCGGTTTTTCTCCTATCAACCAGTGCTGTGCAGAATGAAAAATTGCATAAAGCACCCCAAGCCACAAAAAATGATGTGTTATAAAAACAACTATATTCAACAAGATGGTTTTCCAGAGCCTTGAATGATAAACCTGGTTTAAAAAATACCATAACAACCCAGTAAAAATGATATGCTGCATCCAGTTAAAAAAATAAAAAACCGGTGGCATTGTACAGGCAGAACATTTACTTAAGGTGATAATATACTGGATAGTTAAAATAAAAATTTCAACCACAGCATATATGCAAAAAGAATATTGCCAGAATTTTTTACTCCTGCTTTTTTCGCTGGCAGAAAGAAAACCTGACTGCCGGTAAGGAACATTCGCTATATTAAAATCCACTTTCTGCATCCAGTTTTAGGCTAAGTTTAAATTGATTGCTGTCAACCAAATAATGGAAAGAAAAACTCCCCGGGTACAGTTCTTTCAACCGCATATCCAGAATTCCTCCGGGCAATATCAACATTTTAGTTTGCTCTCCCAAATCACCCTTTACAATAAGCTGCATTTCTATACCTGAAAATTGTAACTTTATTTTATACTTTTTTTTCTCTGTAAAAATTTCTGACTGTATAATTTCATCAATTATGCCGGTCAAAAGCAGTGGTGCAATTTTTAGTTTTTGATGTTCGCCTGTAACTTCGGTTTCAAATGCCGAATGATTGACTAACTGTAGATTTTTCAACTGAATATAATTGTTAAGAAACTGAATTTCTTTTTTAACATCAATCAGTTTTTCCTTTGCCTCGTAAATAACATACTCCATTACTTTAGCTAATTGTAATATAGGTGCCGCAGCATTTAATGGTTTTTCCTTTGCTACCTGCTGAAGGTAATGAAGTGTATTGAAATAAAAGGAAGGGTTGAGATGCCATTTAAGCATTTTAAGTTGCAGCACTTTGTTGGCAATTGCCAATTCTATCCGCTTTTTTTCTTCCTGCCGGTAATTATAAAAATAGGCAGCCAGGTAAAACCACGACAGCCGGAAAGCATGTTTGAGTAATTGATAATTGAGGTAAGAATAAATTGCGCCATTGTCTAATACTGCCACCATCCGGCTATTACCGGTTCTGGTTACCTGCACTAAATGGTTGTAAAGGTATCCAATCGCTTCCTGTACAGGACCAAACCAAACATAAGTGTAAACAATATAGAAACCAACATTAATCAGAATCTGAACAAATATACCCTTATTGCTAACCAGCCTGGCCACCCACCATATGGGCACTATCAACAGGCATTGAAAGAACCACATTACCAGGTGAATTTCAATAATACTTATTGGCTTTGCTCCAAAATTATTTAGCAAAAAAAAGAACAAAAATTGTATGCATGCTTCAATCAGCGCATACAATACAAATACTTTTAACCAATATAATAACTGTGATTTAGTATGAAGTTGATGAAACATTTATCACTAATAAAGTTACACTATTGCATACAACCTTATAACATTATAAAAACATTTCAATGGTCTTCAGCAATATTTCAACAAACTCTAAAAATTCTTCAACGAGGAAAATAATTTTACGAAAAGGCTATCTTTTACTTTACCTCTTTAATTAATTTCCACATTTCTTCTGCCACCAACTGATTGCCTTTTGCATTTAAATGCACCCTGTCTGTTGTAAGAATACCACGGTCCTTATTATCCGGATTATTCTTAAGATCATATTCTAAAAATGATTTTCTCAAATCAACCAGTTGTAAATTATTTTTTGTTGACAGATTACGGATAATTTTGCTGTATTCATTTAAGTCACCATCCTGGCTGTTGCTAAAATCCGTCTTTTCCCCTATGGCAGCAGGCGTACACAATACCACTTTAATATTTTTATCTTTTAATTTGTTTATTACAGCTGTATAAAATTTTTCAAACTTATCTGCATCGGTTCCTGTGCCCGAGGTAGCTTTATGCCACACATCGTTTACTCCGATATAAATAAACACTATATCAGGATTTTTCGCCAGTACATCATCATCCATCCGCAAATACAAATCGTAAATTTTATTGCCGCCAATACCTGCCCCAATAAATTCATAATTTTCTTTTTGACCTTCTGCGGTACACATGCTGTCGATTCGTTTGATATATCCGCCGGGGTTTACACCTGCCTGTGTAATAGAATCGCCGAAGAAAATAACTTTAGTTTTTTTTTGAAGAGTAAATGCAAATGCGATTGTTGCAAGCATAAAAAGTAGTATCAACTTTTTCATAAAAAATAGTTTGAAATGCAATTTAAAGTAAAAGCATGCTGAAAAATCAGCATGCTTTTACTTATTATAAAAAATAAATTATTCTACATGAACCTGCTTTTTAATTACTGCACCTTCTGCAACCTCTGGTATAAATTTTCTTTCTTTTACCAAAAACCCATTTCCCTTTTCGCAAACATGTACTTTTAAATTCTCTATGCTGAAAGGGTTTCCATCGGGTATGTCGGCAATATTACTGTAGCTAACATCGTGACCATCTATAATAATTACACAACCACTTCCTATCGCTTCCATTTTATTGCCTTCGGTTATCAGCATGCCGGTATCTTCTCCCAAACCAATGCCAATGCAACTGGGGTTGCAGGCAACCGCCTGTGCCAACCTTCCAAACCTGCCACGTTTTTCAAAATGCGAATCAATGATAACCGAATCTAAAAAGCCCAAACCGGTGGTCATTTTTACTTCGCCTTTAAGATGCGCTTTTGCAGCATTGCCTTCGTAAATCATAGTTTTACTCATAGCCATAGCACCTGCTGATGTACCTGCAACTACAAAATCTTCATCGTGGTAACGCTGTTTAATAATGGATAAAAATTCTGTACCCCCATCGGTTACACTTAGCCGCAGTTGATTGCCGCCGCTAAACATAACAGCGTCGCATTCTTTAATACGTTGTAAATAATCAGGATTGTTAGTATCGGCCCTGTTGCGGATATGCATTAAACCAATATTGGTACAGCCAATTTTTCCAAAAGCATTAAGGTAATTATCTCCCACTTCGTAGGGAATGGTGCTGGCGGTAGTAATAACTTCTATACGACTGAGGGGGCCGCCGGCTTCCTCCACAATGCGGCGAAGAATCCCTAATTCAAAAAAGTTGAGGTTATTGCGGTTAAAATCGTCTTTGTCAGTTTCTGTTCCTTTGTCTTCTGCTCCACCTATCGCAATCAATTTTCCTTTGGCAATTGGCATTTAATCTTTTTTGATATAACGCAAAAATAAGGCAAATCGTGTTTTATACTTGTGGTTTAGTTATTAACTGATGTTGATTACATGTAAATTAACCTTTTGCAAACTTTTCAATACCTTCTGCAAGGCGGTCTAAATTTTTTGTGGTAGTGTAAACATTGGGTGTTACTCTAAGGCCATGAATATTTTCCCAATTTATGCCTACGGCATGAATTTTATAATTTGTCCAGAGATAATTATCTAATTCTGTTGCTGTTTTACCATCCACACTTACCATACCTATGGCGCAACCAAATTCTTTTTTAAAAGACGTGTGCAACTTTACTTTATGAATGTTTTTAACTTTTTCCATCCAGTAGTTTTTTAAATAGAGTAACCGTTCTTCTTTTCTTTTAGCGCCAATCATATCATAAAAGTCAATAGCCTTGTCGGTTGCCTGCTCAATGTAAAAAGGACGGGTGCCCAAATGTTCAAACTTGCGGATATTATCTTCTTCTTTATCACCAGCGCCAAACATTGGCCAAATGTTTTTTATTTTTTCTTTACGCACATAAAGCAAACCTGTGCCAATTGGCGCACCTAACCATTTGTGCAGACTGGTACCAAAATAATCGCAGTTTAAATCAGGAATTTTAAATTCAAATTGGGCGAAAGTGTGAGCGCCATCAACCAGTAATTCTATACCTTTTTTCTTTGCCGCATCTGCAATTTTTTTAACCGGCATTTTTTGGCCAACCCAGTTTATCATGTGGGTTATTTGCACCAGTTTTGTTTTTGTAGTGAATGCATCTGTGTATTGCTTCACTAAATAGTTTTCATCTTCGCTGGGTAATTCCAGATTTATCCAAACCAATTTTAAGGCTTCTCTTTTTTCTCTTTGTTTCCATGCGCCAATCATGTTGGGGTAATCTTGTTTTGTCAACACTACTTCGTCGCCTGCTTTTAAATCAATACCAAAAATTATTGTTTCCAGTGCTTCGGAGGCATTGCGGTGCAGGGCAATTTCTTCTGCATCGCAACCGGCAAGCTGTGCTAAATTTTTTCTTAGCGGTTCTCTCCCCTGGTCAACTACACGCCACATAAAATAACTGGGGGCTTCGTTACTGATGTCGTAATATCTTTTCATGGCATCGGCAACCACTTTGGGTGCAGGCGATACGCCACCATTATTTAGGTTGATAAAGTTTGCAGAGATAGTATAAGATTGCTGTACATAATACCAAAACTCATCATCACTTGCCAAATCAGCAGGATTAACCTTTTCAACATTTTTTACTGCCGCTTTTAAGTTACGGCTCCATGCCGGTTGAAAAATGTTTGCAGACAATGCAACAGCTGATAGTATACTTATTTTATTTAAGAATGAACGACGGTTTGACATACTTTTTAATTTTGGTTATACAATTTACTGATTTTGTTTTTTGCAAAGCAAGATGATTTCGTTAATTTCCATTTCTGAGTAAAATTGCCACAGAGACACAGAAGTACAGAAATTATTTACGCTTAGATAAAAGCTCAATAAAGTTATGTCGCACAAGAGTGCGACGCCAATGAAGTTGAACAAAGAAATATCGCCTGGCTCAAAAAAAACTAAAAAGAGTACAAAAAACTGCATTTATGAATATTCTTGAAATTAAAGTATTAAAAGGACCTAACTACTGGAGTGTGCGCCGCACCAAACTAATACAAATGAAATTGGATTTAGAAGATATGGAGCAACGCCCCACCAATTCTATTGCAGGTTTTAGGGAGCGGCTGGAAAAAATGTTTCCTACTATGATTGAGCATCGCTGCAGTGTGGGCACACCTGGCGGTTTTTTTGAAAGAGTGGATGAAGGCACCTGGATGGGCCACGTAATTGAACATATTGCTTTGGAAATGCAAACACTTGCCGGCATGGATACTGGTTTTGGCCGCACAAGGGGCACGGGCAAAGAAGGCGAATATTATGTATGC
>NZ_JANMUN010000007.1:0-1551 GCF_031391665.1 Ferruginibacter sp. | reverse complement strand
GGGTGCTTCGTTACTGATGTCGTAATATCTTTTCATGGCATCGGCTACTACTTTTGGAGCAGGCGATACGCCGCCATTATTTAAGTTGATAAAATTTGCAGAGATAGTATAAGATTGCTGTACATAATACCAAAACTCATCATCGCTTGCCAAATCAGCAGGATTAACATTTTCAACATTTTTTACAGCAGCTTTTAAATTGCGGCCCCATGCCGGTTGAAAAATATTTGCAGATAATGCAGTTGCTGATAATAAGCTTATTTTATTGAGGAAATTGCGGCGGTTTGGCATAATGCTAATTTAAGCAAAAGAATTTTTACAAAGGCATAAAAAAATATACCTTTATAAAAACAAAAAAGATGAAGGACCTATCTGAAATTGAAAAATCTATTGCAAAACTTCCTGAGGATGATTTTGCAAAATTCAGGCAGTGGTTTTGGGAATATGAAAATGAAAAATGGGATGCCAGGATTGAAAAAGATATTGCCGGTAAAAAATTAGATGGCCTTGCCAGTAAGGCTATAACTGATTTTAATAATGGCAAATACAGAACATTATGAAACATTTTACCGTTCCTTCTTTTTGGAATGTTATGATAAATTACCTGCAGAAGTAAAAGAACAGGCTGATAAAAATTATCAACTGCTGAAAGAAAATTTCACGTCATTCTTATCTCCATTTTAAGAAAGTTATACCTATTATTCGATACCTTTTTAGTTAATCTTAGCAAATGATTTTTTAATTTCACCCCTTCAGGGTTTTATCAACTTTTGCCTCGTAGCCTATATTAATATCAGCCTTTCAGGCTTTAAAATCCCGAAGGGATGGTATTAATATAGATGTAGAATTCAAGAATAAAAACCAAACCCCGAAGGGGTGGCATTAGTTACACACTGAAAAAGTTTGCTTAATGTAAGTGAATTACACCAGCTTACTTACTACTTTTATTTACACTTATTATTTTGTTTTTTGCAAAGCAAGATGATTTTGGTAATTTCATTTCGAAACATTTTTAGCGTAGAGAAAATGAAGAGCAGAGATTACGCAGAGCCCTGCGAAAAAATCCTTTTCTCTTTTTTGCAGCGCTTAAAAAATACGCTTAGATGAAAGCTCAATAAAGTTATGTCGCACAAGAGTGCGACGCCAATGAAGTTGAACAAAGAAATACCGCTTGGCTCAAAAAAACTAAAACACTGGACAAAAAACTGCACTTATGAATATTCTTGAAATTAAAGTATTAAGAGGACCTAACTACTGGAGTGTGCGCCGCACCAAACTAATACAAATGAAATTGGATTTAGAAGATATGGAGCAACGCCCCACCAATTCTATTGCAGGTTTTAGGGAGCGGCTGGAAAAAATGTTTCCTACCATGATTGAGCACCGCTGCAGCGTGGGCACACGTGGCGGTTTTTTGAAAGAGTGGATGAAGGCACCTGGATGGGCCACGTAATTGAACATATTGCTTTGGAAATGCAAACACTTGCCGGCATGGATACTGGTTTTGGCCGCACAAGGGGCACGGGCAAAGAAGGCGAATATTATGTATGC
>NZ_JANMUN010000208.1:0-10692 GCF_031391665.1 Ferruginibacter sp. | reverse complement strand
CGGCATTGCGGCCGCTGATAAGAGAGAGGTACAATAATGCATCGGCATATTTGCTTACCTGGTTGGGGCTGCCCGGAAAAAGTATGGTGGGAATGGTGCAGGATTTTTTTATCAGCTGCAAACATTCATCTAAATAATTGGAGATAACTAAACTGCCGCCTACCAAAAAATAATCAACACGGGCATCAACAGACAATGCTATTAATTGCTCCATGTTATTACCGTTCACTTTATCGGGGTCGATAAGAACGGCAAAAGATTTTTTGCCCTGTTGTTTTCGTTCGGTTAATGATTTATAAATGCCTTTCGTCATGCCTGTCTTATTGATTGCTGCAAAAATCCAAAAAAAATCCGTCTTACCGAAATAATAGACCCAAATAAGATGGATATGGCTGCAATTTCCTTCTTTTTATTGGTAATTTTGTAACTATGACGGATATATCTGCCGAAATAAAATTTAAAACGGCCCGAAGCGGCGGCAAAGGCGGCCAAAATGTAAACAAGGTGGAAACCATGGTGGAAGGTTATTGGCATATCGACTCTACTGCATTATTTACTACTGAGCAAAAAGAACTACTAAAAGAAAAGTTAGTAAATAAAATAAATGCGGATGGTTTTTTACTGGTAAAAAGCCAAACCGAAAGAAGCCAGTTGGGCAATAAAGGCGAGGTAATAAAAAAGATGAATGCCTTTGTAAAAAATGCATTGATAAAACCCAAGCCACGTAAAGCCACCAAACCCAGTAAAGCGGCTAAAGAAAAACGTATTGAGTTTAAAAAGAAAATTTCTTCTTTAAAAGATTTTAGAAAAAAGATAAGTAAAGATTTGTGGTAAAGAAATTTATTATGGTAAGACTATTTTATTTTATATCCGCCTTAGTTTTTCCTGCGATTTTATTTTCGCAAAAAAAAGTGCCTGCTGCCAATGTAAAAATAAGTTTTGTAAATACTGTTAATCATGTGCCTTTAGTTTTAGACAGTGTAACGTACACCAACGCCTTTGCAGAAAATTATACGGTTAGCAAATTCAAATATTATATCAGCAATTTGTTTTTGGTTGCGGATAAAAAAAATATTGCTGTAAAAGAAAGTTATTACTTGGTAGATGAAAAAGACACCGCAACTAAAAGTATTTTACTTACTCTGCCAGTCGGTAATTATGAAAGCCTGTCTTTTTTATTAGGTGTAGATAGTTTGAAAAATGTTAGCGGTGCACAAAGCGGTGCATTAGACCCCACCAACGATATGTTCTGGACCTGGAACACCGGTTATGTAATGGCGAAGTTAGAAGGTAATTCCCCTGCCTCAACCGTTGTAAATAATAAAGTAGAATATCATATTGGTGGATTTGCCAGTGCTGACAATGTAATAAAAAAAATTACACTGCCGCTAAACACCAATATTAATAAAGATACTGTTACCGAAATTATTATTGAAGCGGATATAAATACCTGGTGGCAAATACCCAATGATATTTTGATTGCTGCAAATGCTGTTTGCACCAACCCCGGCGTATTAGCAAAAAAAATTGCAGCCAATTACAGTAAAATGTTTTCGGTAATAAAAATTAGTACCCCTGCCAATTGAAACAACGCATTACTATATTATTACTGGTCTTTATTATTGTAGCGGCTTTTGCCGTTGATATTGCACCGCCTTATAAACCCACACCTTTAAAATTAATTATACCCAAAGGATGGCCGCAGCCACCAAAAAATATTTATGCCGGCAACCCATTAACCGAAGAAGGTTTTCAGTTAGGTAAAAAATTATTTTACGATGGCCGCTTAAGTAAAGATGGCAATTTTGCCTGCGCCAGTTGCCACCAGCAGTTTGCAGCCTTTGCCAGTTACGACCACGATTTTAGCCACGGCTTTAATAATACTTTTACTACCCGTAATGCCCCACCGCTTTTTAATTTAGCATGGTCACCATTGCTGCATTGGGATGGCGGCATTAACCATATTGAAGTGCAGCCACTATCTCCCCTAACTGCAGCCAATGAAATGGCAGAAAATATTGACAGCGTTTTAATTAAATTAAGAAAAGATACGGCATACCCAAAATTATTCAGGGCGGCATTTGGCACCAATGTAATTAACAGCCAGCGCATGTTAAAAGCTTTGGCACAGTTTACAGGATCTATAGTTAGCTACAACAGTAAATACGATAAAGTGCAACGGGGCGAAGCTACCTTTACACCTGCCGAGCAAAAGGGTTACGATTTTTTTAAAGCCAAATGCAGCGGCTGCCACACCGAACCGTTATTTACCGATAACTCTTTTAGAAATAACGGCATGGCCATTAATAGTTTTTTAAAGGATTATGGCCGCATGAAAATTACCCGTAATAAAAATGACTCTTTAAAATTTAAGGTGCCCAGTCTGCGTAATGTAACACTTACTTTTCCTTATATGCATGATGGCCGCTTTTACAGTATTGGTAATGCAATAGACCATTACCGCACCGGCATTATTACCACACAACCTACTTTAGATACGGCATTAAAAAACCGTATTGCCATGGGCAATACGGAGAAGAATAATTTAATTTATTTTTTATATACCCTTGCAGATACTACGCTTACTAAGAGTTTGAGGTACCATTAATCTTAAGATTTCCTCTTACCCCTCAACACTTCCAAAATTTGTTTTTGTTTTTCAATTTCTGCCAGTTGGTTAGTCTGATTTTTTTTATTGTCGGCAATATCCTGCTCAATATTTTTTCTTTTCTTTTCCAGGCTTACGCCATCATCAATTAAGCTGGTACTTTTTTTATCTGCTTTTTTTACAGCATCTTCCTGTGCAATAATTTGCTGCTCCAGGTCGTAAGCGGCAATAATATTTTTTATACTGTCTAAATAATTTTTTGCATTATCCATTACTTTACTGTCGGTACTGTCGGCAATAAAACTGTCAAAACCTTTTGATATCATTAAAGTAAGATTGGAGTTTTCTTTTTCTTTCCTGCTTTTTCTGTCGGCCATAAAGTACAAATCGTAACTGTCGTTGCCCAGCTCCGGCATTCTTACGCCTTTATAAACCGTGTAGCCTTTGCTGTCTTTTCCTTTATAGCCCATTTGCTGCATTTTATTATCAATGGCATCACGTATAGTTTTTTCAGGAAAAGGTATTTCGCTTACCACAGCCTGGCGGTTAATTTTTTGGTACTCCACCGTGGCAGTACGGCTTTGGGCAGCAGTAGAAAGATATAATGCTGTTAAAAAAATAAATGTAAAGGCGTATTTCATATTACTTTGTTTTAAACAAAGATAATTTATGTTGTCAAATGGTTGCATCATTTATTTAAACAAAAATTAAAATTATACAAGTAAATTTGATGCAAATTAAAATAACCATTGAGCGGCATTAAAAAATTAGCAGGACAAACATTATGGTACGGCGTACCCACAATTGCCAGCCGTTTTTTAGGTTACTTAATGAATATGGCATTACCGTTTTTTGTTACTATGCCCGAAAAAACTGCCGACCTGGTGCAGGTGTACACCATTATCCCTTTTTTAAATGTGCTGTATGCTTATGGTATGGAAACGGCGTACTTCCGTTTTTCGCAAACACACGATAGACAAAAACTGTACAGCACACTCAGCATTTCATTATTTTTCAGCAGCATACTTTTTACGTTAATATTATTGTTGTGCAAAGGTGCTATTACCGGCGCAGCAGATTTAAACAATCACCCCGATTATGTGCTGTGGATGATTGCCATTATTGCAGTAGATAATTTAAACACTTTACCCTTTGCCAAACTGCGGCAGGAGGACCGGCCCAAACGTTATGCTTTTGCCCGTATTGCTGGCATAGTAATTAATTTAAGTGTGGTTATTTTTTTTCTGGGTGTGATGCCACAAATTTTACAAAGCAACCCTGACATTTTTTTAAAAAATATTTACAACAAAGATGTTGGCTTAGGTTATTATTTATTGGGCAACCTCTGCGGCAGTGTATTCACCCTTATTTTATTAAGTAAAGAAATAAGACAGATAAAATTTAGTTTTGATAAAGTACTGTGGAAAGAAGTGATGAAGTACAGTGCCCCTTTAATTATTGTTGGCTTGGGCGGAATGGTGAACGATGTACTGAGCCGTTTAATTTACCGCCATGCGGTAGATCTGCCACAACAACAGGCCGATCATGAACTGGGCATTTTTGCAAATATTTTTCGCATTGCATTACTGATAACTATTTTAATTCAGGCATTCCGTATGGCTGCCGAACCTTTTTTCTTTAATAAAAGTAAAGATGAAAATGCACAACGCACTTACGCAAGGGTGATGAAATTTTTTGTTATTGCCTGCTGCTTTATGTTTTTATTAATTGGATTATACTTAGATGTGTTTAAATGGATCTTTATAACTTTTGCCAACAAACGCTGGGCCGAGGGTTTGCAAATTGTTCCTCTCCTTGCATTAGGAAATATTTTTTTAGGCATTTATTATAACCTCAGTGTTTGGTATAAGCTCACCAATAAAAATACTTATGGTGCAGTAATAACCATTATTGGCGCAGTAATAACCATTGTCCTGAATGTTCTATTAATTCCAAAGCTGCATTACACCGGCGCTGCCATTGCCACATTTACCTGTTATTTATTTATGATGATAAGCAGTTACCTGCTGGGGCAAAAATATTATCCGGTTCCTTATCCTGTAAAAAAATTAATTGCTTATTTAGTGTTGGTGGTTTTAATTTATTTAATGCATTTGGGTATTAATAAAATTTATCCCAATCATCTTTGGTTTTCGTTAACCACCGCTACTTTATTGTTTGGTTTGTTTACATGGTTTGTTACAAAAGTAGAAGCGAAGGAGCTGGCGAAAATTCCGATGCTGGCTAAGTATTTTAAAAAATAGGTTTGGCCACAGATTACACAAATTAACACGGATGATTACAAATATAGTATGATGATATCTTCAGGAAAATAATCAGTGAAAATCTGTGCAATCCGTGGCTGTATTCAAAAAATAATCTGTGTCAAACTTTAATTTATGCGAAAGCTGTTACAATATTTATTTAAAAAACCACTTAGCTGGGTGGCCAATACACTTAGTGCCAAGCCGCAAAAAGAGGTGGTGTTTAAATCATTAAGCAAATTATACAGCAGCAGTAAAAAAAACAGCAAAAGGGTTTGCACTATTTTTATTGATGTATTAAAAGATAAATTTATCATCTTCAGCGATCAGCATAAAGGCAACCGTGACTGGTCGGATGATTTTACCAGCAATGAAATTAATTATCTTACTGCATTACAATATTACAAGCAACAAAATTTTTCTTTTATTAATTTAGGTGACAGTGAAGAATTGTGGAAATATCCGCTTGCAGAAGTATTAGAAAAAAACGAAAAAGCTTTTGCTGCCGAAGCTGCCTTTCAACCCAATAATTATTTTAAAACTTTTGGCAACCACGATGTAACCTGGAAAAATAAATTGGATGTAGAAATGTATTTGAAAAAAAACTTTACCATGCCATTGCCGGTTTATGAAGGCATTATTTTAAAAACTGCCGTCGGCAATCAAACACTGAATATATTTTGTACACACGGGCACCAGGGCGATAAAATGAGTGATAATAATGCACTCAGCACATGGATTGTTGCACACATCTGGCGGCCACTGCAGCGTTACCTGCGGATAAATGTAAACACACCCAGTAAAGATTATTCGTTACGCAACAAACATAATAAGATGATGTACGACTGGAGCAGCAACAGAAAAAATATTTTATTAATCACCGGCCATACGCACAGCCCTGTTTTTGCATCGGGCAAATATTCCAATCATCCCGCTAACAAAATTGATAAGGATGTTACCGAAAAATTAAAGGCCAGTTATTTTAATACCGGCTGCTGCTGCTTTAATGATGGTGATATTACCGGTATAGAAATTGAAGGTGGCTATATCCGCTTAATAAAATGGCGTGATGAAAATAATGCAGCTGTAAGGCAAATTTTAGAAGAGATAAAGCTCGAAGAGTTGATGAAAGATTTAGATTAAACAACACACTAAAATAACCACTGAGAAATTTATTATTTTCGCCTGAGGCGAAATGGGGTTGCCACGGATTACACAGATTTACACAGATTTAAAATACATTTTCTCTGCGTCCTCCGCAACTCAGCGTGCAAAAAATCAGTCATCCTCCTCTTCACTCACTTTTACAAACGCTGCTCTTTTTGGTGCCGGCATTATACTGTGCAAACCTTTAACGCCTTTCCATATCACTTCACTAAATTCTAAATCAGGTGCCCTGTCTTCTTTACTAAAATCAAATTGTGCACTGCGTTCGGCTAAAATATTATTCACCGTGTTTTTATCTGCAAGATTTACATTGCTGGGTAATGCAGTAAAGCCTGCGTAATTGGGTGTGGCTGTAAAGCAGCGCCACATGGGTGTTGCCGCGGCATCGTACTGGCTCATGGGTGGCAAGCCTAAAATTAATTCCATGGTACGCAGCATGCCACTGGTGGTGTAAGGGGTATGATCAACAAAATTTCTTTTTACATGTGGGCCGGCAACATAAGCTGTGGTGCGGTGTGCATCCACATGGTCGGGGCCGTTTTGTGCATCATCTTCCACAATAAAAACCACACTCTCGTTCCATACTTTACTTTGGCTTAAATATTCAATAAACATACCTACTGCCAAATCATTATCGGCCACATGTGCAAACGGTGTAGGATTATTTAAACTCATGCCTTGTGTATGATCGTTTATTAAACGCAATGTATTTAACTGCGGTAAAGCGTTTATAGCCACCAGTGAGTCGAAGTCTCTTTTCCACTGCCCAACCCTTGTGGTGTCTCTTACACTTTCATCCCAACTGGTATAATATTTACAAAAATGATTTTCTAAAACCGGGATGTTGGCTTTATAATCATCTGCAAATTCACCGTAAGTCCTAAAACTTACACCGGCCCTTTTACAATGATCCCATATAAAACCGCCTTTATTGTTGGCAATTTCTCTTGTACCTTCCGCATCGTATGTACCACCACGGCCACCATAACTGGTAACCCAATTTTTTTCTAAATAATCGTTGGCATAAGCACCCAGGCTCCAGTTGTGTCCATCGGCACTTACCTCTCCATCTACATAAAAATTATCCAGCAGCACAAATTCTTTTACCAGTTTATGCTGGTTGGGTGTAATTTTTTCTCCAAATAAAACTAACGACGTATCGCCGTTGCCTTCTTTTACATCACCTAACACCTGGTCGTAGGTTCTGTTTTCTTTTACAATGTAAAACACATATTTAATGGGAGATTTATCACCCACTTTTTGCGGAATGGGATTGCCTGCTTCTCCTTTTGCCAACAATTCTTTTTCTTTTGTGTACGGCGTATTTTTATACACTTGCTGAGCGTAAACAGTTAATTGTTTTTCTGTTGGTACAGTAATAATACTCAAAGTGCCTTTCATTAAACCTCCAATGTATTGTGGACCGTCTTCATCATCGGCCTGGTGTTTTACCCTGCGCTTTACCGGAGTAGGGCCATCAGGATTTGCAAAAGAAGAAAAGCCTTTTCCATTAGTAACAAATATTTTTTTGCCAATTACTTTTACACAAGTTGGGTACCAGCCCACCGGAATAAATCCTTCCGATTTACTGTTGCCCGGCTGGCTTACATCAAATACTGCCAAACAATTATTATCGGCATTGGCAATAAACAACATTTTTTCATCGGTGCTTAATGCTAAACCATTGGTAGCACTGCCCTGCGGTGCATCCGGATATAATGATGCCGTAAGCGTTTCAATAACTTTTTGTTGTTTGGTATTGATAACCGAAACAGAATTATCGTTTGCATTAGCAACAAATAAATAGATTCCATTTTTGCTTAAACATAACTCGTTGGGGTGATCACCCACATCAATACTGGTTGTGAATTTTTTTTCTGCCGTGTTAAACACTGCAACTTTTTTATCGCCCCATACCGAAATGTACAATTGTTTTTTATCGGCTGATAATAAACAGGTATAGGCTTCTGCATTTAATTTTATTTGCTGTACAATACTTTTATTTTTTAAGTTGATGATGTAAAGAGAATTATTATCCTTGGTTACCACGTACATCAAATTTGCAGCGTCATCTATTTCAATACCTGCCGGCGAAATTTTATTGGGCCATTTATCCCCCAGCTTTATACTGTCTTTTAATTTTAGTTTTTTGTTTACAACAGCGTATTGCAAAATCCAGTTATCATTACCGCCACTGGCATACAAATATTTTTCATCAGCGCTAAAGTGTAAACCAAGCCAGCTTTTTTTAATTTCAATATTGTCGGTAATTTTTTCTGTGGTAATATCTATCAGTTGCAGGGTTTGTTTGCTTTGTCCGTTGTTGGTAACTGCCATTAATTTTTTTGAATTGCTGATAGCCATATTTAGTGGCAGATCTCCCAAAGGCAAACTTTTGCCTGCCGGGCTAAGGCTCCAGCCATTGGGCAGGGTTATTTTTTTTTGAGCAGTTGTGCTTATCGTTAAAAACAAAAAAGCAATTATGGAGAGAGTTATTTTTTTCATTGCAATTGTAATTGAAATGCTAAGGTAACAAAAGCTATAAACAACAAAGTGACAATCGCATTATTTCTTGGTTAACGAATATCTACTATTTACAGCAGCTTTTTTCTTTTCTTTTTTTGTGGAAAAAAGAAACAAAAAAGACACCCGAAAAAGATTACATCCCTTTTTCGGGGTGGTTCCCTGATGAGGCTTTTGTACTACTGTACTTCAGCATTTATCAATTGCAATCTCTTTTGTATTATAATCCGTGAAAATTCGTGTAATCAGTGGCAAAAAGTTTGAGCGAAGCTCAATACTTCTTACTCAACTCATAAATAATTTTTTTGTTAGCCTCGGTAATAATAGATAAAGAATCCTGCTGCACAAAATGTAATTTAAAAGCTTTAATGGCGGCAACAGAATCTTTGGTATCGTAACCGACAATGCGTAACGATTGCAGGGCATTAAAATTTTGTGGCAGTTGTACATTGGCAGTGTCGTACCAATTACCAAAACCATTTTGCGCAAGCAACTGCCAGGGAAAATATTTATTGGGGTCCACTTTTCTTTTAGGCGCAATATCGCTGTGGCCAATAAAATTTGCTGTGGGAATATTATTATTCTTTTTTAATTGCTGTAAAACCTGCAGCAAACTTTTTATTTGTGCATCAGTAAAAATTTCAAAACCATTATTGTCTAATTCAATACCAATGCTGCTGCTGTTAATATCGGTAACATTGCCCCATTTACTGTTGCCTGCATGCCATGCTCTTAAGTAATCGTTCAACATGTGGTGTATGGTGCCATCTTTACAAATTACATAATGTGCACTAACCTGTGTACGTGGCAGTGTAAAGGTACGAAGTGTACTGTCGCAGGCGTTTTGTGCGGTGTGGTGTATAATTACAAAGTTGGGTTTACGCATACCAAAGTTGGTGGTGCCCACCCATTGCTGCGCCATCATTGCACTGTCGATGGCATGGGGTTGTTTACGTAATTGTTTTGCAAATGCCTTGGTTTGTTTTTTATAGCTTTTGTTAGTGGCGGCATATTTATTAAAGCTGCAACTGTTGGTGAGTAAAACAAGCGCTGCTATAATTATTTTAAATTTCATTGTAATTTTTTATGAGGGAAAGGTACAGGAAAAATGGAGTGGTTATTTTACCATTGATAAAAAATTCAATGAATTCTTTATGTAGTTTTTAAACTATTTTTTTTGTTACTTATTAAATTTCTTTCGCAGCTTCTTTTATTCTCACTTTTTTTGCTTGCCTCCCGAGTCCATCTCACAATGCCTTTACTCGGCACAGGCTTATACAGTAAAGGTTGTTGAACAATTTTTTTCAAAAATTGAATTTAGCCACAAAGGCTCGAAGACACAAAGGAAAAAGCTTTGCTTTTTTCTATTTCGTGCCTTTGTGCCTTTTTGGCAAACCTTTTTTCGCAGCGAAGCTGAGATTTTTTTTAATTGGATAGATTCACAGCGTAATTGGTACTAATAAAAAAAGCTGCCCCAAGGACAGCTCTGCATTCATTATAAATTATCCATTATAACATTATCCATTAAAGTGTCGCCATATCAATCACAAACCTGTACCGCACGTCTCCCTTCAGCATTCTTTCGTAGGCTTCGTTAATATCTTTTATGGCAATTACTTCTACATCGCTTACAATATTATTTTTGGCACAGTAGTCCAGCATTTCCTGTGTTTCGGCAATGCCGCCAATTAAAGAACCGGCAATACTTTTACGGCCGAAAATTAAATTAAATGCCGGCACCTGTGCTGGTGATGGTGGCGCACCCACACAAACCATTACACCATTGGTTTTAAGCAAACCTAAATAAAAATTATAATCATGATCGGCAGAAACCGTGTCTAAAATAAAATCGAAATAGCCGGTAACTTTTTTTATTTGTGCCGCATCGCTGGTTAATACAAACTGGTGAGCACCCAATCTTTTTGCATCGGTTTCTTTACTGGCCGAGTGGCTGAGCATGGTAACTTCGGCACCCATTGCTACCGCTAATTTTACACCCATGTGGCCAAGGCCGCCCAAACCCAGTACGCCCACTTTATGGCCTTTGCCAATTTTCCAGTGGCGCAGTGGTGAGTAAGTAGTAATGCCTGCACAAAGTAATGGCGCCACCGCTTCCAGTGGTAAATTATC
>NZ_JANMUN010000099.1:0-66492 GCF_031391665.1 Ferruginibacter sp. | reverse complement strand
GTTCTTTGTTCAACTTATTAAATTCAAGGCTTTCTTATTATAAGAAAGCCTTGTCAATTTTAAAAAAGACCCTTTCCAGTTCCCTCTCCTTGGGAGAGGGGTTGGGGTGAGGCTTTTTAAATTGTATCTTTATAATCTCAAAATAAAGGTTATGGAAACAGAATTATTAAAACGGATTACTATTATTCCCGGCTTAATGGGTGGTAAACCCACCATTCGTGGAATGAGGTTTCCTGTTAAAGATATTATAGAACTTTTAGCTTCAGGCATGAGTAATGCCCAAATTCTTGAAGAGCATCCAGCTTTGGAAGAAGAAGATATTAAAGCTTCTTTACTATACGCTGCTCTTAGATTAGGAAATACAACCATTTTACATGCAGCTTAATGAAATTGAATTATGGCTTGATATGCAGTTATCACCAATAATTGCAAAGTGGATTCAACAGCACTTTGGTTTAAAAGCAATTTCATCTTACGAGTTGTTCATTAATGATGAAAAAGATGAAGTGATTTTTTTAAATGCTAAAAAAAGGGAAAACGTATTACTTCTTTCAAAAGACCAGAACTTTGTTGATTTAATTGACAGGTTTGGTATACCTCCAAAATTAATTTGGTTAACAATGGGCAACTGTCCAAACAACCAAATGAAAATAATTCTGCAAGAAACATTAATGCCAGCTATTAATGAACTGTTGCATACTTCAACTACTATAATTCAGATTACTAAATAAGTTTAATACAAATGAGTACATTTTCCAACCACAACTTCGCCGGCCAAAAAGTTTTAGTACGTGTAGACTTCAACGTTCCATTGGATGAAAAATTCAATATTACCGACGATACCAGGATGTCGGCAACCATTCCTACCATAAAAAAAATATTAGCCGAAGGTGGCAAAGTAATTTTAATGAGCCACTTCGGCAGGCCAAAAGGCGGACCGGAAGAAAAATACTCCTTAAAGCATTTGGTAAAACATTTATACAAATTGCTCAATTCAAATGATGTTAACTCCCCTTTAGGGGATGGGGGTACCAAAGTTTTTTTTGCAGATGATTGCATTGGCACACAAGCCGGCATCACGGCTACCATGCTTCGCCCCGGCGAAGTGTTGTTATTAGAAAATCTACGCTTTTATAAGGAAGAAGAAGCAGGAGACGAGGCCTTTGCAGAAAAATTAAGTAAACTGGGTGATGTGTATGTTAACGATGCATTTGGTACTGCACACCGGGCACATGCCAGCACTGCAGTAATTGCAAAGTTTTTTCCTGCGGATAAAAAAATGTTTGGCCTGTTAATGGAAAGCGAAGTGCTGAGTGCAGAAAAAGTATTGCACCAGGCAGAGAAACCTTTTACAGCAATTATAGGCGGTGCAAAAGTGAGCGATAAAATTTTAATCATCGAAAATCTATTAGAAAGAGCAACAGATATTATTATAGGTGGCGGTATGGCGTACACTTTTTTAAAAGCCCGTGGCGGTAAAATTGGTGCCTCACTTTGCGAAGACGACCGTTTGAAAACCGCATTGGATATTTTAGAAAAAGCCAAACAAAAAAATGTAAGCATTCATTTGCCTGAAGATTCTGTAATTGCAGACAAGTTTGATGCCAATGCCAACACCGATATTCGGCCAAGCGACGCCGTACCCGATGGCTGGATGGGGCTGGATATTGGCCCCAAAGCCGTAGGCATTTTCAGCGAAGTGATAAAAAACTCCAAAACCATTTTATGGAATGGCCCCATGGGGGTTTTTGAAATGGAGAAATTTCAAAACGGTACTAAATCAATTGCATTGGCTGTTGCCGATGCTACGGCAAACGGTGCTTTTAGTTTGGTGGGTGGCGGCGATAGTGTTGCTGCCGTAAATCAATTTAACCTTGCCGATAAAGTAAGTTATGTAAGCACCGGCGGCGGCGCCATGCTGGAATATTTTGAAGGAAAGGTTTTGCCGGGCATTGCAGCGATAAAAGAATAGTTTCTAAAAACAATAGTACTGTAAAATATTAGCGCTTGTCATGCGTCTTTTATAATAAACAATGCATAGTAATAAGATTAACTAAATTTAACGGTTACCTTTTTCTTTATAAAGAATTAATCTTTGAATTTTAAAATAAATATTACTTTTAACATCTTAACTTTTAAAAAAATTAAACATGAAACGTTCAGGTATTATTATTCTTGTTATTGTAGGTGCCTTAGTATTGTGGGGCATATCTTCTCAAAGAGGTTTAGTAAGCCAGGATGAGAATGTAAAAAAATCATGGAACAATGTACAGAGCGAATATCAAAAACGTTCTGACCTTGTAGGCCAGCTGGTAGAAACTGTTAAAGGGGTAGCTAATTTTGAACAGAAGACTTTAACTGATGTTATTAATGCTCGTTCCAAAGCAACTTCTGTAAATATTAATGCAGAAAATCTTACTCCGGAAAAAGTTGCAGAATTTCAAAAAGCACAGGAAGAACTGAAAGGCTCTTTAAGCCGTTTATTGGTAGTTGCAGAGCAATACCCTCAGTTAAAAGCAACCGAAAACTTTACTAAATTACAAGGCCAGTTAGAAGGTATTGAAAATGATGTAAAAACTTCCCGTAATGCTTTTAACGAATCAGTAAATACTTACAATGTAAAGGTTCGTTCCTTTCCTGGTAATCTTATAGCAGGTATATTAGGTTTTAAATCTAAAGAAGGGTTTAAAGCAGATGCCGGTACAGAAAAAGCTCCTGAAGTTAAGTTTTAATAAACATGGCAAATACATCAGGAAAAAAACTTTGGTTAACAGCGTTAATAATATTTGCGCTGTTAGCCATTTTCTTTTATACCACCTACAATGGGTTGGTAAGTAAGCAGGAAAATGTAACTAAAACCTGGAACAATGTGCAGAGTGATTATCAAAGAAGATTAGACTTGATACCTAATCTGGTTAACACCGTTAAAGCTTCATCCGATTACGAAAAAGAAACACTTACAAAATTAATTGAAGCAAGATCTAAAGCTGCAGGATTGAACGTAACGGGCAGCCCGACTTACGACGAGTTTAAGAAAACTGAAGAAGCCAACGGAGAAGTGGCAGCATCTGCAAACCGGGTAATTGCTGTAATAGAAAAATATCCCGATTTAAAAACCGCTAATAGTTTTATAAGGTTGCAGGATCAGCTGATTGGTACAGAAAGAAGAATAAAATTTTCGAGAAAAGATTTTAATGAAGCGGTGATGGGGTATAATAAATCTGTGCGTTCTTTTCCATCAAGTATTACCGCCAGTTTATTTGGATTTAAAACTAAAGAAGGCTTTCAGGCAGATACTGGTACGGATAAGTCTCCCGAAATAAATTTTACTAAATAATACATCGTGTCACTATTTCCTTTTTTTAAAAAGAAAAATTTATTATCAGATGCTGAAGAAGAGCTGGTAGTAAATGCTATAAGGGCTGCCGAAAAAAATACGAGTGGCGAAGTACGGGTATATATTGAAAGCCATTGCAGGTTTGTTGACCCTGTGGACAGAGCCATGGAAGTTTTTTTTGGTTTAAAAATGAATGATACTGATGATCATAATGGCGTATTAATTTATGTAGCTTTAAAAGACAGGCAATTGGCCGTTTATGGTGACGAAGGCATACATGTAAGAGTTGGGAAAGAATACTGGCAGAATGCAGTTAAGCAAATGTTGCAGCATTTTAATAAAGCAGATCATGTGGCAGGTATTTGCCAGACTGTAACAACTATTGGACAAACATTGGCAAAAGAATTTCCTTACGAAGCCAATGATGATAAAAACGAATTGCCGGATCAAATTGTATTTGGCAAATAACAAAACAAGTAATGAAATTCTGTAAACATATTTTCTTTTTACTGCTGGTATTTATTGCTGCACAAACACTTGGGCAAAATATACCCGACCGCCCCAATCCGCCAAAATTAGTTAATGATAACCTGGGGTTATTAACTGGTGAGCAACAGCAAACGCTTGAACAAAAATTACTGGAATTTGAAAAACGTACTTCTAACCAAATAGCCATTGTTACAACAAATGATATGGCAGGTATGGATGCTGGTGATTACGCAGTAGAAATTGGAAAAAAATGGGGTGTAGGAAATAAAAATTTTAATAATGGCGTAGTTTTTTTAGTGTACAGAAGTAAAGATAACAATACCCGAAAAGTTTTTATTGCTTCGGGCATTGGATTGGAAGGAGTATTACCTGATTACACTGCTTCTGAAATTGTAAACAACGAAGTAATACCTTATTTAAAAGGCGGCGATTTTTATCATGCATTAGATAACGGTACCGATGCCATAATAAAAGCAACTGAAGGAAAATATAAAGCGCCTGCAGGTTACGGAAAAAGAAAAAGCCTTCCTTTATCCAAAATAATTTTTGTTATAGTACTAATAATAATTTTTCTGGCTATTTCTTCAAAAGGCGGTGGCGGTGGTGGCTCTTACATGAGCAGGCGTGGTTACCGTGGATTTACAGGACCAATATTTTGGCCGGGAAGCAGCAGTGGCGGTGGCGGCTGGGGCGGTGGCGGAAGCTCTGGTGGTGGAGGTTTTGGTGGCTTCGGCGGCGGCGGTTTTGGCGGCGGCGGTGCAGGTGGAGATTGGTAACTCAAGGGATCAAATATTTTTTACGGGATTGTTTTATTGCCAAATAATTTCTATCATTTTTAAAACAAATATTCATATTTGAATAATAATCTATTATCTAAAAACAAAACAACTAACTGCTTTAATTATAATCACCCGTTTATCGCATGCTTCATCGTTAGCGTTAACCCTTTCCTAAAACTTTAGCTGCCGGTATTGTAAAATCTTGTTTTGTCGCTATCTTGCCGCTATAAAAGATCAGTGAAATGAATAAATTATCTGTTGCGTTAAATATCATCTTGATAGCTGCGGTTGGCTATTTGTATTACTATAATTTTTCAGCTAAAAAAAGCGACAGTAAAGTTGTTGCTGCAGGGGTGGCATCAAAAACAAATGAAAGCAATTTTAATCATCAAAGTATTGCTTATGTGGATTTAGATTCTCTAAACGAAAACATTACCTATTTTAAACAACGCAGAAAAGAACTTGAGCAGCAGCAAAAACAAGCCGAAACAAAAATTGGCAACGACATCAAATCGCTTGAAGCCAAACAAAATAATTTTGTAAAAAATAATCCCAACGCCACACCTGAGCAAATACAAAATATAAGGGTGCAACTGGCGCAGGGGCAGCAGGATATTGAAATGGAAAAGCAAAAGCAATCGCAGGAGCTCAATCAAAAAAGTTTTGAATTGATGGAAGGCATTCAAAAAAATTTAAAAGAATTTTTGGCAGAGTATAATAAGGAAAAAAAATTCCAGTATATACTCACCACTGGCAGCGGTATAGATTATCTTATTTATAAAGACAGCACACTCGACATAACTAAAGACGTAATAAAAGGAATGAATTTAAAAATGAAACCTGCGGTCAAACAGTAATTCAATCCAATAAATTTATTTATCTTGTTCCGGTATAATAAACCGGAATTTTTTTATGACAGAACAAACCAACTCCTTTAAACCCACACTTGGGTTATTTGATGCCACAATGATTGTTGCCGGAAGTATGATAGGTTCCGGTATTTTTATTGTAAGTGCCGATATTACCCGTAACGTGGGCAGCGCCGGATGGCTGATTGCAGTGTGGTTAATAACAGGGTTTATGACGTTGACTGCCGCTTTAAGCTATGGAGAATTAAGTGCAATGTTTCCCAAAGCCGGCGGTCAATACGTTTATTTAAAAGAAGCTTTTAATCCTTTGGCAGGTTTTTTATATGGCTGGAGTTTTTTTGCCGTAATACAAACGGCAACTATTGCAGCTGTGGGAGTTGCATTCAGTAAATTTGCTGCTTACCTAATTCCTGCACTGAGCGAAAAAAATATAATTGCCGACCTTGGTTTTATAACCATATCAGCAGCACAAATAGTTGCTATAATTCTAATCATTTTTCTTACTTATATAAATACAAAAGGAATAGAAGGAGGGAAATTAATTCAGAGAATTTTTACCTCTGCAAAATTACTTGCCTTGTTTGGATTGATAATTTTTGGATTTTTTTTAGCTAAACAAAGTTTTTGGTCAGAAAACTGGCAAACGGGCATGAATGCTGTGCAGCTGGAAAAAGATACTGCCGGAAATTTTATTGCAAATGGAAGTTGGTTGCCTATTGGTGGTGCAGCTTTAATTGGTGCAATTGCTGCGGCAATGGTGGGTTCTATATTCAGCAGCGATGCATGGAATAACGTAACTTTTATTGCTGGAGAAATAAAAAACCCTAAAAAAAATATAGGGCTCAGTTTATTTTTAGGAACATTGATTGTTACAGTAATTTACGTTTGTGCTAATTTGATGTATTTAAATGTACTTCCTTTGCAGGCCATTTCACATGCGGAAAACGACAGGGTTGCAGTAGCAGCGTCTAAAGGGATTTTTGGTGATGCCGGTACTTATGTAATTGCTGTACTGATTATGGTTTCTACTTTTGGTTGTAATAATGGGTTAATTTTATCAGGCGCCAGGGTATATAATACAATGGCTAAAGATGGTTTGTTTTTTAAAAAAGCAGCAACATTAAATAAAAATTCGGTGCCTGAATTTGCTTTATGGATTCAGTGCTTGGTGGCAGGTTTACTTTGCCTGAGTGGTAAATATGGCGACCTGTTGGATATGATTTCTTTTGTGGCGGTAATGTTTTATGTACTTACCATTGCAGGTATTTTTATCTTAAGAAAAAAACAACCCAATATGGAAAGGCCTTATAAAGCTTTTGGTTATCCTGTATTGCCTGCGTTATATATTTTATTGGGTGTCGCATTTTGTATTGCGCTTATTATTTATAAACCACAATTCACCTGGCCGGGATTAATCATTACTTTGATAGGCATTCCTATTTATTACATTGCAGTAGCAAACAAAAAATCTAAAATCTAAAATCATTAAGATAAAATCATTCATGGATTTCGAAAAATTATTTCATCAGTTTGCTCAATTAAAAGTGGCCGTAATTGGCGATGTAATGCTGGATACTTACTGGTGGGGAAAGGTAGAACGTATTTCTCCTGAAGCACCTGTGCCCGTGGTGGCCGTTAGTAAAAAAGAACAACGCATTGGTGGTGCTGGTAATGTAGCACTCAATTTACATTCGCTTGGTGCAGCGGTAAGTGTAATTAGTGTATTGGGTAAAGATGATGATGGAGAACAATTAACTAAGTTATTTGCAGAAAATAATATCAACACAAAATATTTGGTGTACAGCCACCAAAGAATCACCACCAATAAAATACGTATCATCAGCCGCAACCAGCACATGATGCGTTTGGATGCTGAATTAACCAATGATATTACTGCAGCCGACGAAGAAAAATTATTAACCGCTTTCGAGAATTTTATTGCAGCAGAAAACCCGGATGTTGTAGTGCTGGAAGATTACAACAAAGGCGTACTTACAGAAAATGTAATTGCAAAAATTATCAGCCTCTGCAAAAAAAATAATATTTTAACCACAGTTGACCCCAAACGAAAAAACTTTTTTTCTTATAAAGGTGTAGATATTTTTAAGCCCAATTTAAAAGAAGTAAAAGAAGGGTTAAATCTTTTATCGGATGAAGTAAGTGAAAATATTTTAAAAGATATTCATTTGCAATTGCAGCAAAAGCTGCGGCACAAAATATCTTTTATCACACTTTCCGAAAAAGGTGTTTTTTATAATGATGAAAAAACTGCAGCCATTATTCCCACACATATCCGCAATGTAGCCGATGTAAGCGGCGCAGGCGATACGGTAATTGCAGTAGCTTCTTTAGTGTATGCCGCTACAAAAAATGTAACACTCATGGCCGATGTGGCCAACATTGCCGGTGGTTTGGTATGCGAAGAAGTAGGCACCGTAGCTATTGATAAAGAAAAATTGCTTCATGAATGTATTCAATTGCTTAATTAAGCCTTAGCTTTTCTTTCTTCTCTCATCTGTTGCTTTTTTTCTGCAAGGGCTAACAACCGGTTATAATTTACAAACAACTCAAAAAATATTTTTACTAAAACAAAAACCAATATAAATATTTTTCCTGCGCCAAAGGTTAAACAAAAGCTGCCCACTATTACTACAAACTGCTGTACAAAAATTCTTATATAGGGTTCAAACATTTGCCTGCTTAAACTTATTTTTTTGTAAGCACCATCTTTAAAAAATTCAAAAAAACTTTGTACAGAGTAGTAAGCAATAAAAATCAACAGCATTAATTTACCATGGTCACCCAGCAATGCAGGAATGTTGGCGTAATTCATTATCAAATCACCACTTTGTTTTAAACCGGCAACACCAAAAAAAATTTGTGTCTGCACAAAAACAAAAAAGCCGTAGTGTATCACAAAAAAGAAAATAAAAAACCATCCGCTCTGCATACTTGTAGCCCCGCCATTTTCCCACCCATCTTTTTTTCTTACCAAAAGGGTAATGCAGGCCATCTTAATTACATTAATAATTCCTATAATCACCGTCTCCATGCAATAGACAATAAAGATCGGTTTTGCATCCCAGCCTTCAAACCAAACACCGTACAATGGAATCAGATTAACAACTATTAAAAGATAATCGCTTATTGTTAGCTTACGTTTAAACATTGGCTTAAAATTGTAGAATTTTTGTGGCAGTAAATTAAATACTTTTGAGCAAACATTTAATACCCACTAACACGTATGCAAAAACTATCGATTGCTATTCACGGCGGCGCAGGAACTATTTTAAAAGAAGATATGACACCCGAACTGGAAGCCGCTTATTTAAAAGGATTGAACGAGTCTTTAAATGCCGGCTATGCAGTTTTAGAGGAAGGCGGCACTGCAATAAATGCAGTAAAAGCGGCTATTGTAATTTTAGAAGATAACCTGATGTTTAATGCAGGCCGTGGCGCTGTATTTACAAAAAAAGGTGTGCAGGAAATGGATGCTGCCATTATGAACGGAAAAGATTTAGCCGCAGGTGCGGTTGCTGCTGTACGTAATGTACGAAATCCGATAGAGCTTGCTGCCGAAGTAATGCAAAAAAGCAATCATGTTTTTTTAAGTGGTAAAGGTGCAAATGATTTTGCTATTAAGCAGGGTATAAAATTAGAACCCGATGAATTTTTCTTTTCGCAATTTCGTTACGATCAATGGAAGGCTATAAGAGACAGCGATAATTATTCTCTCGATCACACACACCAGGGTTTGGAAGAATTATTTAAAGATAAAAAATTTGGTACCGTTGGTGCAGTGGCGTGTGATGTGGATGGTAACATTGCTGCGGCTACCAGTACCGGTGGCATGACCAATAAAAAATATGGCCGTATTGGCGACAGCCCATTAATTGGCTGCGGCACTTATGCCAATAATAAAACCTGCGCTATTAGTTGTACAGGTCACGGTGAGCCGTTTATACGAGCCGTTGCTGCGTATGATGTAAGTTGTTTAATGGAATACAAAGGCATGAGTTTGCAGCAGGCTATGCATGAAGTGGTGATGAATAAATTACCACAGATGGATGGTGAGGGTGGTATGATTGGTGTAGATGCTGCTGGTAATGTGGCCATGGTGCTAAACAGCGCAGGTATGTACCGTGGCATGAGAAACAGCGATAATGAAAATTATGTAAAAATATATCACGATTAAGGCCCCCTCTTGAACTACGTTCGTTTGCCTGCAGCAAACCCCGATGGGGGAGGAAATGTAGAAGACCGAATCGATAATTATCCTGTCATTTTTTTTAGCCCATCATTTGAATTACTATTTATCTTCATTGGCGTCGCACTCTTGTGCAGTAAATCTGTATTGAACTTTTACCCAAGCGGTTCTGATATCAATTATCCAAACAGTATTTTGTTTTTGATTTAACTCCTGTGGTATCGTAATTTAGCGGAATAATAAATTTAAAGTACTCATTTTTTAAGATGGAAGATAAATTGGGGCTCAAAAAAATTGCTGTAATTGTAGCCGGAGGAACCGGAACCAGGATGAATAACGCTGTTCCCAAACAATTTTTATTATTAAAAGGTAAACCGGTATTGTATTATACGATTGATACATTTTTAAAATCGTATGAGGATATGCAAGTTATTTTGGTACTACCCGAAGAACATGTAGCTGCAGGCCAGGAAATTATTGATGCTTTTTTCGATTACAGCCGTATTACAATAACTGTTGGAGGAAGAACAAGATTTCATTCGGTACAAAACGGCTTAAGTTTAATTGAAGAGGAGAGTATTGTTTTTGTGCATGATGCAGTACGTTGCCTGGTAACGGTGGATTTAATTAAGCGTTGTTACAAAGCTGCTATTGAAAATGGAACTGCTATTCCTGTAATTGATTGTAAAGACAGTATTCGCCTTATTACAGACGACCATAGCACAGCATTAGAAAGAAATAATATTAAACTGGTGCAAACGCCGCAAACATTTCACAGTAAAATTTTATTACCAGCATTCAATATAGATTATAAAGAAAAATTTACGGACGAGGCAACTGTTGCAGAAGCTTTTGGTTTAAAAGTAAATTTAATAGCGGGAGAGGAGAATAATATAAAAATTACCCGGCCATTAGATTTAATTGTAGCCGAATCGTTATTTGCTCAATAATAATTTTCGTTGAAAGAAACTGTAAAAAATATTTTAAAAAAAATTGGCCTGTATTATTTTTTACAGGGCAACTATCGAAATATTTTGTCGAGTATAAAACGGGTAAATTATAAAATTCAATATGCAAAATATAAAGGAGCAGGCTTTGATTGTAATTGTTGCGGTGCAGCCTACAGTAAATTTGTTTCCGATTATCCAACTGCAGAAAATGCCAATGCAATAAATACAAATGAAGTAATTGCCGGTTATGGCGAAAATATTTTATGCCCAGCCTGTTTAAGCACTGCAAGAGAAAGACTCATTATCGCATTGCTGAAAAATGAAATTAAAATCTCTAATAAAAAAATACTCCATTTTTCTCCCGAAAAAAATATTTACAATTTTATAAAAGAACATAACGAGGTAGTTACTGCAGATATTGAACCTTTATTTTATAAAATTATTGATGGCAAAATAAAAAATGAAGATGCTACCCGTTTATCCTTTGCTGATAATAGTTTTGATGTAATTATTGGTAATCATATTTTGGAACATATTCCTGATGATGCAAAAGCGATGCAGGAAATGCATCGTGTTTTAAAACCCGGTGGCAGGGCAATTTTACAGGTGCCTTATTCAACAACAATTTTAACCACCTTAGAAACTCCTGAAATTAACAATCCTGCAAAACAATCAGCATTGTACGGACAAAAAGACCATATAAGAATTTATCAACTGCAGGATTACATCAACCGGTTACAAAAAGCTGACTTTAAAGTGGAAGTGATTGATTACAACAATTTGAATGCGTATTATAAAAACGCCATCCAGCCCAATGAAATTTTTCTCTCTATTTTGAAATAAGCAATTTGTAATGCCGTGGCAAAGGCTTTACCAAACTAAAAGGGAAGGGCAGTTTGTTTACATACAAAGTGGTATATGGCTCTGCAACTGCTCCAAATTTTTTATAAAAATCTGCAACACTTTCTGTATCGCTGCCTTCAAAATCGAGTAGCAGATTTTTGCCTGCATGGTCTTGTATAAAACTATCTACCAGTAATGCCGAAGCTCCGTATTGTTTACTTTCCGGCGTGTTGCCCACCAGCCAGTAATACGTTCTGTTTTTAAAAAACAAAAAAATGCAGGAAGCTAATAAATTACCTTCTTTTGAAAAAGCACCGTAGGTTGCTGCATTGTTTTTATACGCTTTGTAAACTTCATGCAGTTTTTCAAACAAACCATTTTCTACATTTGTAAATTTGGGAAATTCCTTTTTACAAATAGTTGCTACTTCTTCAAACGAAATTTCTTTTTTTACAACGCAGCCACTTTTAATGGCTTTAGCAATATTTCGGTTAATATTTTCAGAATAGTTTTGCTGGAGTTGATTGTAAGAATGATTAAGTTCTAAAGTATAATTATTTCTTGCAACAACAGTTCCTTTATTAAATGCAATTTTATTGCTGCTGTTAAAACTTATATCCCATACTTTAAATTTATTGGGTATTGCTTGGAGAAATGCATTAATAATTTCTGCAGTAACGCCATTGCCAATAACCCCCAATGCAGGCGTAATAGAAGGCTGAAATAAATAATTGATGCCATATTTTTTTCTACAGGGTAGTGGCATTACCATTTCGTAATCATTTAACACCAATGCATCCCATTGCACAGCCATGCAATCTAAATATGTACTGGTAGCATATAACAAATCATTTGCTGCAGTGTCAATACAGTCATCCCACTTTTTTTTATTTATTTGCTGATGTAAAAGGTATTGTATGCTTTCCATCAAAAAGGAATTTGGGGAGCCAGTTTGCGCAATGAAAAATTTTGAATATCAATACTGAAAGTAATTTTTTTAATGAGCCTGTTGGCCTCCTTGTCGGTTTTTAATTGCTCCTTAAATACTTTACTGTAAAGCAGCGGCACATAAATATTCAGTACATTTTTTAAAAGTGATACCTGCAAACCTGCAGTGTACAAAAATTTTGGAGTAAAAGCATTTTTACGCCATGCCTCTGCATACGAGCCTCCATCAAAAAATATTTTTAAAGGTAATTTTACAGGAAATAATTTTTCGGGCAGTGTACTGTTTACATTAAAAGCCGCCACCCAATTTTCTGAATATCCCTGCACACTGCTGTATTGATCCAGCCTGAGTTTAAGGCCTCCGGTATTTTGTATCATTACCTGCTGAGCAGCAATGCCGCCATTTTCTATAGCAATTTTACCATAAGCTGGCGAGGCAGTGCGGCCTAAAAAATAATTGCTGTAAGTGTAATCTTCCTGCCCATTACCAGCCAGTAATTTTGGTTGATATAAATATGCAGTATTATTTCTTGAACCCGTGTAACCAAATTTTGCAGCAAATATCCGTGCCTGTAGACCTCCTCCTTTTGAATAATTGAAAAAATAATTTCCGGTTGCATTAAACCTGTAAAAACCTTCGCCCTGTTGCAGTTGCAACTGAAAATTGTAAGGATACAATACCCGGCTGTTATCAATATTAAATGTGAGCTGGTTAATGTAACGTGTAGCCGATTTTAAACGTGTTGGATATATAACAGTACTGTCGCTGCCTGTTTTGTATTCGAAATTGTCAAACTCGTTTTCGCCAATGGCAAATAACCGGACATCTAACCAGCTTGATATACTGCTTCGGTAACCATGTTTAAAATATAATCTTACATGCGGCACTATCTTATAAAAATTTTCAAATATTTTTTTGCCTGTGGTATCTAAGCTATGGTTACTTGAAAAGCGGGAGCCGTTTAAACCAATTTCAATTTTTTGAAAACTGTTATCAGGATACCAGCTGTAACTAACCCTGCCAATGCCATTTATTTTTTTACTGCCAGTAGCAAATAACGGCACTGCAACAAACTGCAATTTGGTTGTTGGTAAAGTGTAATTGTGTAATACTGCACCAATCATCAATTTATCATAAAGGTTTACACCAATTACCGGAGATGCAAAAATATAATTGTGTTTATCGGTTTCTTTTAAACTAAAGAAAGATGCAAAGCGTAAATCTTTTTTTACAACAGTTTTTGTAAGGGCACCTTTTTTATTTTGTAAAGCAAAAGTGGCATCTAAATTTTTCCCACTCACTTCTTCCATCACCTTTTTAAAATCTTCGGGGTAAGGATGTTTAAAACTCCAGCGGCGGTAATATTCTTTCATGCAACTGTCAAATACATCTTTGCCTAATTCATTTTCTAATAACTGCATCCATTGCCCAGTTTTTATATAAGCAATCATACCGTAATTAAGTTCACTAAATTTTTCGGAAACCGTTTCAATGGGCTGGTCTCTTTTTACATCGATAATAGTTTGTAAAATGGGTTGTTGCAAATCATCCGGCATTCTCTTTTTTAAAAAAGGGGAATTAGATGTAATATAGTAAGAGGTGTTTTTATAATACTGCAATGCATAGCGGTTATCATAATGCGTATTCATCCCTTCATCCATCCAGGAATGTGTGCGTTCGTTGCTGGCTAAAATACCATAAAACCAATTGTGTCCCACTTCATGATTAATAACAAAGTCAAGCATTTTTTCGCTACCGCCAGAGGATAAATATGTTATGGTGGGATATTCCATTCCGCCACCTTCTTTTTCATCTTCAACTACACTAACTATATTGTATGGATACTCACCAATCCATTTGCTTTTAGTAAGAATGGCTTGTTTAGTTAATGCGATGCTGTTGTCCCATATTTCTTTATTCTCAGCATAATAAAAAGCATAGGCATTTATTATTCTACCAGATGGTAATTGTATGGTATCCGTTGCAACAGAAAAAGTTTTATCGGCAAACCATGCAAAGTCGTGTACATTATTTTGTATGTAATGTAAAGTTTTGTTTTCTTCATCAGATACGACAGTCGAAGTTTTTTGCTTTTCTTTTTTATCCTTATTTCTTGTAAATAATTTTCTGTTTTGCAACCATTCTTTTTCATCGGCTTCCTGCAATTCTCCGGTTGCAGCAACTACATAATTTTTTGGCAATGTTACCTGCACTTCATAATTGCCAAACTCACTGTAAAATTCCCCCTGGTCTAAATATGGAATGGGATGCCAGCCTTTTTTATCGTACACCGCAGGCTTAGGATACCATTGTGTTATTTGGTAAGCCTGCCCGTTATGTCCGCCCCGTGAAAAATTTTCAGGAATTTTTACATGAAAAGGTGTTTCTATTTTGCAATTAGTTTTTGGTAATAGGGGAGTGGGTAAAATTAATTTAATAATATCCTGGTGTTGCGGATGATCTTCGGTTTTGGCAGTAATTGTATTTACTTTAAAATTCAACCGGTTAATATAGCCCCGTTTATCATCATCCGAAAAATAAAATGCAGTGCTGCCGTTTTCCAGCATTTGATCGGTAAAAGCGGTTCGGTCGTTTTTAAAAGCATTGGGCCAAAGATGTATCCAGATAAAAAAAATAGTATCAGGTGAATTATTAAAGTAATCCATTTTTATATAGCCGTCTAAAGTATGGGAAGTATCATTTAATGCAACATCAATTTTATAATTTACCTGTTGTTGCCAGTAATTGTCACCCTGAGCTTTGTCGAAGGGTTGGCAATGGGCAATGGGCAATTGCGAATAAAAAAATAATATTAAGAAGAAAAATTTTTTCAAAACAATTATGTTTTTTTAAAAAATAAACAAATCAATTCATTCGATTAAACTTAATAATAACTGCGAAGTGCTACACACCTAATCCTTAATTCCAAATTACCAATTCCAAATTCCAAATTCCCTACTTCCCTTTACCGCTAAATATAATCTTAATAGTGTGCAGCATTATTTTAAAATCAAGCGCCAGCGAAATATTTTCAATGTACATTAAATCGTAAGGCATGCGTTCAATCATTTCTTTAATGGATGAAGCATAACCAAATTTAACCATTCCCCAGCTGCTGAGGCCGGGCTTTACTTTAAACAAATAATTATACTCTGGATGCTGTTGAATAATCTGATCGATATAAAATTTTCTTTCTGGTCTTGGCCCCACCAAACTCATTTCGCCTTTAATAATATTTAATAACTGCGGCAATTCATCTAAGCGCCACTTGCGCATTACCTTACCCCATTTTGTAATCCTTGGGTCATCATCAAAACTTAACAATGGCCCATTTTTTTCAGCATCCTGCACCATGCTTCTGAATTTATACATTATAAACGGGTTGCCTTTATACCCAATTCTTTCCTGAAAAAAAAATAAAGGCCCACGTGAAGATGCTTTTAAACGCAGTGCTGTATAAATAATTAAAGGCGAAAGCAGCACCATTGCAATAATAGAAATCACAATGTCGAGTAAACGTTTTACATTTTGCTGCCACGAAACCAGTAGCCCCGAGTGCAGATCAATTAACGGCACACCCAACACATTATTGGTTTGTACGGCACCACTTAAAATATCAACCGTGTCGGGTGTAATTTTTATGTTTACATTTTTATCGCTCAGTTGCTGTAAGATCTTTTCAATTTTTTCTCTTTCTTTTTTTTCTACTGCAATAATTACTTCTTCAATATTTTTTTCTGTAATTACCTGAGTTATATTTTCTGCATTGCCAAAATTTATAATGGCCTCAGGCAAATTAGAAATGTTGTTGCCATTGGTATTTACAAAACCCATTATCCTGTATCCGGTTTTTTCTTTATTAGTAATTATGGAATTGTATAAAGCTGCTGCATTGCTGCTGGAGCCAACTATCAGTGTATTAAAAAAAACTAAACCGGTTTCCAGCTGAGTTTTTGCCCTGGCTAAAAAATATAAGCGAAAAATAAAAGTAATCAGCACCTGTATGCCCAGCAGCGAAAAAAATTCTTTAGAGTAAATGTTGTAATCTTTACTAGAATCGTACAGTAAAAACAAAAAAAGAATTACGATGCTGCCAATAAAAGAATTGTTGAAAGTATTTAAAAATTCCATCAACCTGCTTTTGTGATAAATGTTTTTATAACTGCCGCCAAGGTGGTATAAACTAATCCATGCAAGTGGATAAAGCACTAAGCCCAAATAAAATTTATTGCCCACCACAGGAGCTTCACCAATAATTTGTTTTCTTACAAAATAAAAAATAACCCATGCAATAATTGCAGCAATAAAATCGCCTGCTGCATACCATCCTATATGAATCCGGGGTTGTTTCAACTGTAACAAAAAATAATTTTAGAGAACAAATTATGCAGCGTTGTTAAATTTTAGCTGCTCATTTTAATTATGGTTAGCCTTGCTTATTTTTTCGAGTATCTGGTGTGCCACTTCCATTGCCCTAAAACCATCCACCACACTTACAGGAGTTTCGGTATTGTTTATAATTGCATTTCTAAATTCTTCCAGTTCCATTTTTATCGCATTTACATCTGCTACATTGGGGCTGGCAATTGCAATAGTTTTTTTACCACTGTTGGTTTCAATGTCAAACGTAAAAACATTTTTATCGCCGGGAGTATTTAGTTTTATTATTTCTGTTTTCTTCTCTAAAAAATCAATACCTATATAAGCATCTTTTTGAAACAGCCGCATCTTCCGCATTTTTTTCATCGATATGCGGCTGCTGGTAAGGTTGGCCACACAGCCATTATCAAATTCAATTCTTACGTTGGCAATATCAGGCGTATCGCTCATTACAGCTACACCGTTGGCACTAATATAATTTACATTACTTTTTACCAGGCTTAAAATAATATCAATATCATGTATCATTAAATCTAAAATCACACTCACATCAGTACCCCGGGGGTTGAACTGTGCCAGCCTGTGTACTTCAATAAACATCGGCTGCAGGTTGTATTCTTTTAATGATAAAAACGCAGGGTTAAACCTTTCTACATGGCCTACCTGAAATTTTATATTTGCTTCTTTGGCAAGCTTTACCAGTTCTCTTGCTTCGTCCATTGTATTGGCCAAAGGCTTTTCTACAAATACATGTTTGCCTTTTTTTATTGCAGCTTCACATAATTCAAAATGAAAAACTGTTGGCGCCACAATATCTACAATATCACAATCGTCAATTAATTTTTCAGCATCATCATACCTTGGTAAATTATATTTTTCGCTAACCAATTTTGCATTAGCGTCATCAGTATCACAAAAGCCAATTAATTGTATGCCTTCAATTTCGGCCCAGTTATTCAAATGGAATTTTCCTAAATGCCCCGTACCAATAACTCCAACTTTTAACATAGTATTTTTTCTTTTAGCAAATATTTTTTAGCAGCAGAAATATTTTTTTGTAACCAGCGATATTTCTTTATTCAACTTCATTGGCGTCGCACTCTTCAACACTATAACTTTATTCAACTTTTATCTAAGCGTATCTGGCATTTACTTTCTGCAGTATTATAAAAACAAAAGTCTTCCTGTACGAAGACTCCTTTATAATAAATCTTTTTAAACACCGGTTTCCTGCCAAAACCCCATCTTGCCAAATTTTTCAATCCGCTGGTTTATTCTTTCCTGTGCAGGAATTTTTTTAAGTTCAGCAATAACAGGTAATAAATGTTGCTTTAAAATTTGTGCAGCTTCATCATAATCCCAGTGGGCACCGCCAAGTGGTTCTGGTATTTTTCCATCTACCAAACCAAATTCAATCATATTTTCGGCAGTTAATTTTAATTGTTCTGCTGCAGTTTCTTTTTTATCCCAGGTACGCCACAAAATACTGCTGCAACTTTCCGGAGAAATTACAGTGTACCAGGTATTCTCCAGCATAAAAACTTTATCACCTACACCAATGCCTAATGCACCACCACTTGCGCCTTCGCCAATAATCACACAAATCACCGGCACTTTCAGGCGTATCATTTCATAAATATTTCGGGCAATGGCTTCACCCTGTCCTCTTTCTTCAGCTTCCAATCCGGGGTAGGCACCGGGAGTATCAATTAATGTAATAACAGGTTTATTAAATTTTTCTGCCAACCGCATCAGGCGCAATGCTTTTCTGTAACCTTCCGGGTTGGCCATACCAAAATTTCTAAGCTGCCGCATTTTGGTATTAATACCTTTTTGCTGGCCAATAATCATTACAGTTTCGCCATCTAACTGGGCAAAACCACCCACCATTGCTTTATCATCTTTTACATTTCTGTCGCCGTGTAATTCAATAAAATTAGTACACATTTTATCAATGTACTTTAAGGTATATGGCCTGTCGGGGTGACGGCTTAACTGTACTTTTTGCCAGGGCGTAAGATTATCAGTTAATTCTCTTTTAGTTTCTGTAATTTTTTGTTCCAGTTTGGTAATGGTATCACTTAAATCAATCTTGCTTTTTTCAGCGCTGGCCTTTTGTACTTCAATCTGGTCGTACAAATCTTTTACAGGCTTTTCAAAATCGAGAAACTGTCGGTTTTTAAGTTCAGGCATTTAATTTTTACTATTTGGTTTACGATATAGATTACTGGCAATCATTTTTATTGTAAGATAGACTGTAAAATTAGGGAATACAATATTTTAATAAAAGTTTTGGTACGGGAAAATCAAAAACCTATCTTTGCCCTCCCAAAAAAGGAGGGTGAAATTAAATCTTAATTTTAAACTCAGGGTTTGGGTAGTTGGATCGGTAGTTCAGTTGGTTAGAATGCTGCCCTGTCACGGCAGAGGTCGCGGGTTCGAGTCCCGTCCGGTCCGCTTTTAGAATATCAATTCTCACCAAAAGCCTGCAAAATCAACGATTTTGCAGGCTTTTTAGTTTTGGCATTATGCAAAATATTCATCAGAAATCAAAATGCTGGTGAGTTATTCGGTGAGTAAACTTTCTTCAAAATTTACTCACCAATTTTTACTAAAATGCTTTACTGGTAAGGTGTTCATAATTTGAACATCTTGTTTGCTGATGGTAGCAAGTCTAATTTTGTTAACTTTTTTAAGGTCACCACAGCATGCAAAACAGTAAATTCAGCAGTTAAATATGTAAAGAATTTTGGCAAAATCATCCGCATTTGTATTTCAAATAACTGGTTGGATAAAGATCCTTTTGTAAATTATAAATCAAAGTTTAAAGAAGTAGTAAGAGCATTTCTTTCACAGGACGAAATTGATGCAATTGCAGCAAAAGAATTTAGTATTGAGAGGCTCGGCCAGGTGAGAGATTTCTTATTTAGTTGCTACACAGGGTTGGCTTACATAGATGTAAAACAGCTAACCCGAAATAATATTAGCCTGGGCATTGATGGCGAAAAATGGATTTTTATAAGCAGACAAAAAACTGATACACAAAGTAATATTCCTTTGCTGCCAATGGCAGAGAGTGTTTTGGATAAATATAAAAATCATCCCCAGTGTATCAATGAAAAGAGTTTGCTGCCAGTACTCAGCAATCGAAAAATGAATAGTTACTTAAAAGAAATTACTGATGTATGCGGTATCACTAAAGAACTCGCTTTTCGCATTGCCCGGCACACATTCGCCACAACGGTTACACTTACAAACGGTGTTTCAATTGAAAGTGTAAGCAAGATGCTTGGCCACAGAAGCATTAAAAGCACACAGCATTATGCAAATATTTTAGATAGAAAAGTAAGTGATGATATGAAAATTTTGAGAGAAAAATTTCAAACAAAAAAACAAGCTACCAGTTTGACTAAAATAATTTAGCACAATTGAATTTTTTAAAGTCAACCAATAATAGTTATTAACTGGTAAAAGGATTTTATATTTCGGGAAATAGCAGCATATTTTTAACTTATCTGAAAATGTTGGAATGCTTACCGATAGCAGAAGTTTTATGAGCTATCCACGACATGACTATTTTAGGAGGATATTATGTAACATGTTTGGCGAAGAAATAGAAAACGGAGAATTGCCTGATGATGAGGGCACAGGTTGGAAAAATAATTGAAGACATCTGTTATCAAAATGCAAAAAAATATTTCAATTTTTTTAATGAATGGTATTGTTTTCAGAGTTTACAAATTTATCGGTAACAATAATTCCTGATTTAATCATTTCATTGTTTCTTAAAATATGTACTGCCCTTACTGCGTCTTCAAAAAGTATCAATGTTTTACCAGTATTAGTATTGATAAATGAATTTTTTTCAATATAAGAACGTTGTACCCCATAAATATTTATTAATGATGGATCTTTCTTTGTAAAACAATTGGTTAATTTATTATTTGAAAAAATAAGGAGCGGCCCCATGGTACTTTCATCTCTTCCGCTTCGCAGCATTCCTAAAATTTCTCCTTTATAATCGGCGAATGTGCAGTTTGTTATTTTTAATTTCTCCACATTATAATATCCCTTATTATCTGTTTCCTCAATAAATTTAAAAACATCGCCTGTGCCATTTTTAAAACTGCAATTATTTATAAGAATACTGTCAGATACACTTGATCTGGCAGCATTGAAGAAAGTGCCATTACTATTGCTTATACTGCAATTGCTCATTGAAAAATTGCAATGATTGCTACTGCCGGAAGTATCTGTAGTGATAATTTTTTTAGCTGTAGAAGATGTAAGGTCAAGTGCAATGTTGCTAAGCATCAATTTAGTCCCAGCTTTTATCTGAATAAAATAATCTACATTAGAATCTGATAAATAAAATTTAATCATTTGCTTTTGTGATGTTGTTATCAATACATCATTATTAATATTTAAAGGCGTACTGAAACCGTATTCGCTCCCGGTTAGATTGATGATCAGTTTATTTTTAGTGATGCAGTTGATTTGTTGAATAACCTCAGCGGCTGTTTTGCAATTTACACTTACTGTTTTTGTGATTTTATTTTTTTGACTGAACCATTTTGCTCCACAAGCATTACTTGCATTATTAATTATTTTCTGCAGTTGATTAATATCTGACAAACCTTGTTTTGAATCAAGTGCATTGGCGAGTCTTAATTTTCCTATTGATTTTAATGAGTCCGGGACAGGGGTGGTTAAATTAATTCCAGCCACCGGAACAACTAAATTAGCTGTATTTTTTGTGGTAATTAAAGTTTTAAAAAAACCATCAGTCAACTCCTGTTGTATTGCTTCACTCACTAAATTTCCCGTAAAACTAATTCTGCTGCAATCATCATAAATATTATAAAGTTGCTTGTCTTTCGAGTTGTAAAAAAGATTATTTAGAAATTTTACATTATACGGTTGCACCGTTCTTTCAGAATCACTTCCCTCACAAAAACTTATGGGAGTACATTCATAGAAACTATTATTACTAACTACTGCCTCTGAAACTTCAAGATATCTGTTTGCAGGAGAATTTGGAATGCCATTCATTATCGACATAGGTGAACGGAAACCTACGCCACGGCATTTATAAAATAAATTATTTACCACCCATTGCCCTTTATTTATAATTCTTACACCGCCGGTGCCTTCTTTATTATTACCAAAAAAAATATTACTTTCTACAGTGTTAAAATTGCCGTGGCGAAGTACAACGCTTCCCTGGCATTCTTTAAACAAATTATTGCGTATAATATTTTTGCAGGATTTGATAGATATGATTTCTGTTTCGCCATCACAATGTTCAAAATAATTGTCAATAATTTGTGTGTTGGAATTAAACTGGCAATGTTCAGATACGCCTACTCTTATAATTTCACCGGCATTGGATGCAAGAGGTATCCGCAACCCAAAATAATTATGGTCAATCAAATGAAAATTTTCCCTGCTTCTTTCATCATCCAGTATAACTGCCAGCAATACGCCTAAATTTTTTTTATTTAAAAAACTGCAATGGTCAAGCCGGTTTTTTTTACCATAAAAAGATATCCAGTAATTAGCATCTAATCTTTTTGGGTTATTAAAATCATTGATAACTGTATTTGTTACCCTGCAGTTATTGGCTATTTCATCACTATTGTTTCTGAATGTTATAACAGACTCTGCATCAGAATACCCATTAGTAAAGTAAAGGCCATCAACTATAATATAGTTTCCGCCAATTTTTAGTTTTGAATTACCAGTGATTAAAACTTTTCCGGGTGTTTGTGCTTTAAAGTAAATGGGCTGTTCTTTTGTGCCATTGCAATTCAACGCTAAGATTACATTGTTCCATTCTCCATTTTGCAGTATAACTAAATCACCTGGTTTTGCTTCTTTATTTGCTCTTGCAAGTTCTTCCTGGTTTTTTACCACAATAGTTTTAGCCAGTGAAATTATACTCACTAAAAGCGAAAAGTTGAGGAATAAGATTCTTAGTAACATAGTTTATTTTAACGGGTAATTTTAGGTAATATTTTTTGTGAAGATTCTCTTATGAATAGTTTAGGCTTTAAAATTTGTTCTGCGTTACTCATGTCTTCCTGATGGTGCATGGTTTCTATAAATAGTTTTGCTGCTGCCTTTCCCAATTCAAAAGACGACATGTCAACACTGGATATTTGAGGTGTAACAAGACTTACAACAGGTTCATTATTAAAACCCACTAAGCCTATATCCTCTGGCATTTTTAATCCCTTTTTTTTAATGGCCAGCATGGCACCAATGGCCATCCTGTCGCTGATGGTGAAAATGGCATCAGGTCTTTTTTTTATTGCTAATAACTCCTGTGTGGCAAAAAATGCATAATCCTGGTTAAAATCACAATGAATAATCAGGTCATCATCTTTTTTGATTTTGTATTTTTTCAAAGCATTTAAATAACCATCCATACGGCTGTTGCTGATACCTAAATTTTTTGGACCGGCCAAAATGGCTATGCGTTTATAGCCCTGTTCCAGTAAATGTTCGGTAGCAATAAAACCACCATTTTCATTATCCAGTCTTACACTCGGGGCAACCAGGTCAGGTGTAACACGGTCAAACACCACCATGGGAATATTTCTTTCCTGAATCTTTTTGAAGTGTTCAAATGACTTAGTTTCACTGGAGACGGAGATAATAAAACCATCAACCAGACTTTCCAGCAATCGCCTTGTATTTACAATTTCTCTTCCGAATGACTCATTGCTCTGGCATACCATTACAGTATATCCTGCTTCTAATGCCACCTCATCAATCCCTCTTACCATCATAGATAAAACATAATCGAGGTTAGGGACAATTACGCCAATGGTATGTGTTTGTTTTTGTTTTAGGCCAAGTGCCAGTCTGTTGGGTTGATAATTTAGTTCTTCGGATAATGCCATTACAGCTTTTTTGGTATCACTATTTACATCAGCTGCATTTCTCATCGCCCTTGAAACAGTAGAGATAGAAATGTTTAATTTCCTGGCAATATCTTTTATGGTAGCCGGCTTATCCATTAGCAAATCGTTTGAAGAGTAAAGCTACTGTTTAAAACATTACGAGAATACCGGTATCGTTACCGGTATCGTTATCGGAGTATATAATTTAGTATTTTATCAATGCATTAGCATTTATTGAGAAAATTGTCTAACAAATAGCCGGAATATTTACAATATTAAAATGAGCTAAAAAAAAGGATACTGATTATTGCCACTTAATATTACAAGGCGAAACTTGCTGTTTTAAATCAGTTGATGTTATTACTAATGATAAAATTGTAGCTATACACTCTGTAATACAGCTTCTTTCCACACAATAATTTTTAGCTTATAAAAAATTCTCTAACGTCATGAAAGGTAAAGTAGCAATAGTAACCGGGGGGTCGAGAGATATTGGCCGGCAGGTTTCATTAAAACTTGCAGCTGCAGGAGTAAAAGTTTGTGTTAATTATTTTGGCAACAAATCTCTGGCTGATGAAACTATACAATTAATAAATGAGGCTGGAGGAAATGCTATTGCTGTTTATGGCGATGTAACAAAAGCAGAAGATGTAAAAAAAATGGTGGGGGAATGTGTTGCAGCTTATGGAAATACCATTCATATTTTGGTAAATGTTGCCGGTGGCTTAATGGGCCGTAAAGTTTTGGCAGATATTGACGAAGACTTTTGGGATGCGGTGATGAATGTAAACCTTAAATCGGTTTACCTGGTTACAAAAGAAGTGGTGCCGTATATGACAGATGGCGGTGCTATTGTAAATTTTTCATCACAAGCTGCAAGAGATGGTGGTGGATTTGGAGGCGCAGCATATGCAGCTGCTAAAGGCGGTGTGCTTACATTAACAAGAGGGCTTGCCAAAGAACTGGGGCCTAAAGGCATCAGGGTTAATTGTGTTTCTCCCGGAATGATTAACACTACTTTTCATAACACATTTACCAAACCTGAAGTTAGAACAAATGTTGCTGCAGCCACTCCTTTAAGAAGAGAAGGTAAAGCGGAAGAAGTTGGTGACCTTGTTTTGTATCTGGCCAGTGATGCTTCTTCATTTATTAATGGAGAGAGTGTGGAAATTAATGGCGGAACTTATTTCTCTTAAAGCGGAATTAAAATATAAGGATGCTGCGATTGCCAATATTAACAGTTTTATTATTTGTTTCTGTGTTCTCTAATGCACAGCAACATCCTGTTACTTTTTTTACAAAGTCAGAAGCAGCTGAAGTAAAAAAGAAGGTAGGCGCTTTCCCGGTTCTTACACACTCGTACAATGAAATTAAAAAAGAAGTTGACGGATTTGTAGGTAAAGATGTTGATGTGCCTTTTCCAAAAGACCCTGCCGGTGGTTACACTCATGATAAGCATAAGGCAAATTATACGCTGATGTTTAACGGCGGTATTTTATATAATCTTACAGGGGATATTAAATATGCAGCATTAGTAAAGAATATGTTGCTGAAATATGCTGTGCTGAATCCCACTTTAAAAAATCATCCCCAGGCTACCAGTGCTTCACCCGGAAGAATTTTCTGGCAGGCATTAAACGATGCTAACTGGATGGTATATGCAGGCATGGCGTATGACCTTATTTATAATTCACTCAATGTTGCGGATAGAAAGAAAATTGAGGAAGGTGCTTTTAAACCTGAAGTAGATTATTTCACCAAAGATTTAAGAGGATGGTTTGACCGTATACACAATCATAATGTTTGGGCTTCTGCCGGTGTAGGCATTATTGGTATTGCCAGCAATAACCGGGAGTATATTGATATAGCATTAAAAGGTTCAGATAAAGATGGCAAGACAGGTTTTATTGCACAAATGAATCAACTTTTTTCACCTGATGGTTACTACACGGAAGGTCCTTATTATGTACGGTATGCTATTTTGCCCTACATGCTATTTGCAAATGCATTAAATAATACCAATCCTTCTTTAAAAATATTTGAGCATCGAAATAAAATTTTGCAAAAGGCATTGATGACCTGTTTGCAGCAAACAAACACGGATGGTGTTTTTTTTCCAATGAATGATGCCATAAAGGACAAAGATTATACTACCAATGAAATAGTTACGGCAATAAATATTGCCTGGAAAGTATATGGTAATGACGATGGATTACTAACTATTGCAAATAAGCAAAACAGGGTAATGCTTAATAAAGGCGGTTCTTCTATTGCAGCGGCATTAGCAACAAAAAAGAGTATTACCGCATTCTATCCGTACAAGACCATTGAAAGTACTGATGGTGTAAAAGGAAATGAAGGCGGTATAAGTGTGTTAAGAAATGGAAGTGGTAATACTTTAACCAGTTTGATTTTTAAATATGCCTCACAAGGAATGGGGCATGGCCATTTTGACAGATTGAATATCAACCTTTTTGATAAGGGCAATGAAATTTTACAGGATTATGGTTCTGCCCGGTTTATTGGTATTGAACAAAAATATGGTGGCCGTTATCTTCCTGAAAATGCAGCTTATGCTGCGCAAACAATTGCACATAATACCATTGTTGTTGATGAAACCAGTCATTTTAATGGTAATAGCGAATTGGGTGAAAAATCACATGCACAAAAATTATTTTCAGCTATTAGTAATCCATCAGTATTAGTGGTATCCGCTAAAGAAAATAATGCCTATCAAAGAATCGGCTTGCAACGTACTGTATATATGTTGCAATTACCTGACGAAAAAAAATTAGTGGTTGATATTTATAATGCAACATCTTCAGATGAACATCAATACGACCTGCCCTTTCAATACAATGGTCAGTTCATCAATCCTTCATTTAAGTATACCGCTAATACTAAAAAACAGGAAACACTCGGTTTAAAAAACGGTTACCAGTTTATCTGGAAAGAAGCAGAAGCTACAGTAGCTGACACAACCGTTCAGTTTACTTTTTTAAACAGCCATATCTATTATACGGTTTCTTCCCTGGTACAGGATTCAGCAAAAATTTTCTTTACCCGTTCAGGAGCAAACGACCCAAATTTCAACATCAGGCGGGAGCCGGCTTATATTATCAGGAAGAAAGGAAAAGACCAGGCATTTATCAGTGTTATAGAAATACACGGAAAGTATGATCCTATCTATGAGTTTTCCACCAATGCATATCCTGCTGTACAAGAAATAAAATTATTATTAAACAATAGTGATTTTACAGTAGCTGAAATTATAGTTGCAGGGAAAAAAATAATGATAGCACAGAGCAACAAAGATTTTGAAAAAACAAAAAAACATTCTTTGAATCTTACAAATGAAAAAATTGAGTGGACGGGCCCTTATTCACTTTTGTACGATGGAAAAGGATTGAAATAAATTGGAAAACAGATTTGTTAATTAAAAACAAAGTTTATGAATACAAACGAAGTGGTAAATACATTTATTAAGGATGATGATATAGCCTGGGAGCAGGTAGGAGCAGGTGTTAAACGAAAAATTATGAGTTATGATGAACGTTTGATGCTGGTAAAAGTGGCATTTGAAGCTGGCGGTATTGGTTCGGTTCACCAGCATCATCACACACAAATAACACACGTGGAAAGCGGTGTTTTTGAAGTGGAGATTGATGGTGAAAAACAAATTCTTAAAACCGGAGATGGGTTTTACATCCCACCTAATGTGTTGCATGGTGCTGTATGTATTGAAGCCGGTGTATTGATTGATGTGTTTAGCCCGATGAGAGAAGATTTTATGAAGTAAATACTATTCATTTATAATAAAGGTCTAAAACTAATAACGATTTAAAAAAACTGCTGTTATGAAACAATTACGATTTTTGCTATTAATGCTGCCTTTCATTTTATTGGCCGGGTTTGCATCTGCACAAAAAAAGGAAATCACCGGCAAGGTGATTGACCTGGCAACTGGTAATCCACTCAGTGGCGTTTCCATTGTTGCCGGAAAAGATAAAACCGGCACCACAACTAAGCAGGATGGAACTTATGCCATTGCTGTTGGCCCAAATATTAAATTTTTGGCTTTTTCCTTTGTGGGGTTTTCTTCACAAAACATTTCCATCGACAACAAATCAATCATTGATGTTTCCTTAGTATCCGAAGCTACTACTCAAAGCGAAGTGGTGGTAATTGGTTATGGTACTCAAAAAAGATCTAATATTTCTGGTGCTGTTTCTAAGTACAAAAACGACCGCATAGATGAAACTCCTGTTTCTAGATTGGACCAGGCACTCCAGGGAAAAATTGCTGGTGTTACGGTACAAAATATTTCTTCAGAAGCTGGTGCTGAACCAAAAATAAGTATCAGGGGTATTAGTTCAATAAATGCAGGAGCCCAGCCATTGGTTGTTGTTGATGGACAGATTACACCCGATGGCTTAGCCTTTATTAATCCGGCTGATGTAGAATCAATTGAAGTTTTAAAAGATGCTGCATCTGCGGCAATTTATGGTTCAAGAGGTTCCAGCGGAGTTATTTTGGTAACTACAAAAAAAGGAGTTGCCGACAAACCCAAGTATAATTTTAAATATAGCATTGGCCAGAAAACAGATTACAAACGCTATGATATTATGACTTACAGCGAATACGTAAGCCTGTTATTTGAAGAAATGGCAAAAAGAGCTACAGATCCAACAGTAAACCAGGCAACTAATACAGTCCCAACTGGTGAAAGGGCCGCTTATATACTGGAAAATCAAATACTCGGCGGAGCGGTAAATTGGCAGGCAGAGTCATTAAGACCTGCTACTTTTCAAAACCTGCAGTTTGGTGTTTCCGGCGGTAGTAAAGCCGTAAAATATTATTTGTCAACTGCCTACCAGGGTGATGAGGGCATGATGTACAAAAGCAATTATGAGAAGTTTAATTTGAGGGGCAAGATGGATATTGAACTCAGTAAAAAAGTAAAATTGTCGGTTAATTTAAATCCTTCTTATTCAAAAAGAGAAGCACCATCACAAAATTTTACTAATTTCTGGAGAATGCCCGGATGGCTTCCTGTGCGTCATACAGAAGTAACAGCTGCATTTGCAAGAACAAATCCACTGCAATCAAATATTAAGGCAGGAGATTACGCTCATCAAAGACATTTTAATGCTTTAAATTACTCTGGTACTATGCCGGACGGCAGCACCTGGTCTGGCAATGCCAGTGCTGGTGGGTCGGCTCAACAAAACCCAAAGTCAGAAGTTGACAGAACTGATATAAATACGAATGAATACAGATTACAATCCGCTGTAGAATTAAATATTAATATTTTACCGGGATTGAATTTTAAATCCTTAGCAAGTGGTTACGTTAACTATACAAAAGGCCTCAGTTTTTCTCAAAGAAATGCAAATAGAGATGGCGATTTGAATATTGGAGTATTTAGTAATAACTCTAATATCTATTTGTTGTCAGAAAATACTTTGAATTATGTGAAAAGCTTTAAGAACCACGACTTTACTGCATTGGTAGGTGCTACCACTGAAAGAACAGAGATAGTAAGAGAACAAACCACCGGTCTGGATTTTCCAAGTGATGATATCAGAACATTATCCAGTGCTGCACAAACTGATAAGGCCAGAACATTTGGCACCAAAGCTATAATTGGCCTTAATTCATTTTTAGGCCGTGTAACTTATGCTTATAAAAGCAAGTATTTATTATCTGCCAGTTTACGTACTGATGGTAGTTCATATTTTGGCCCGGGTAATAAATGGGGTACTTTTCCGGCAATATCATTTGGATGGGTAGCCAGCAAAGAAAAATTACTCAGTGATATAGATTGGTTAAGCAACCTTAAATTCAGGGGAAGTTATGGGGCTACGGGTAACAACAGGATTGTAGCGGATGCATGGCTGGATTTATTATATGGCTCAAACTATCCATTAGGAACTGCAACAGGTACCAGCAGCCCGGGATTAATTTCTTCTACTTCAATATTATCAAATCCAAATATTACCTGGGAAAGAACATTTCAAAACAATTTTGGTGTAGATGTTTCTTTATTTAAAAACAAAATTGGGTTAACACTTGATGTTTATCAATCAAAAACAGAAAAATTGCTGTTACAGCAATCCATAATGGCATTTACTGGTGCTCAGCAATACTGGAATAATTTAGGAAGTTTAAAAAATACCGGATTCGAACTTGAGCTGAACACCAAAAATATTCAAACAAAGAATTTTACATGGACAACTGCTGCAAATCTTTCACGTAATAAAAATAAAATTATTGAATTAGGATCAGAGGCTTTCTTGTTAAATCAGGGAGAGCGGGCTGAAGTTTACAGGAACCAGGTGGGAAAGCCTTTGGTAGAATTTTTAGGATTTAAAACTGATGGAGTTTGGATGTCTCAAGCCCAAATTGATGATGCAAGAGCAAAAGGGTTAACCTCCACTTTACCAGCTGTATTTACACCTGGCGGATTAAAAATTGTAGATATTAATGGAGATAATAAGCTTGACAATAACGACAGAACTGTTCTTGGTAATCCATATCCTGAATTTATTTGGGGCGTTACTAACAAACTTGGTTACAAAGGGTTTGAAGTAAGCATTTTCCTCCAGGGAAGCCAGGGCGGAAAACTCATTAATGGCGATCCTAATTATAATGAATCGGGCAGGTTGATGAGAGTTTATAATACAAACCGCTGGGTAAGTGCCGCTTTTCCGGGAGATGGAAAAACACCCATAACAAGAGGAACAGGCTTCAACTGGATGTTAACCGACTATGTTATTGAAGACGCATCCTATTGGTCATTAAGAGAAGTAAATATAAGTTATGCAATACAGCCTTCTGTAATTAAAAGATTAGGGTTGAACGGCCTTAGGTTTTATGTAGCTGCACAAAACCTTTATTTCCATATGGCATCTAATTACAGAAGCCTTAACCCGGAAGGCAGATTCCAAAACGGCCCATACAGTTCTGTTTTAATTGATGGGTATCAACGGGGAACTTTCCCTATACCCAGAACATTAATGGTAGGATTAGACATTAATTTTTAATAAATCAATTTTAAAATAATTTAGAATGAAAAATTTAATAATAATTCTTTTTGCAAGCCTGCTTGTTTTAGCTTCCTGCAAAAAAAATATTGACAGGTATCCACTTAATAATGTTGCAATTGATAATTATTATAAAACTGCTGGTGATATTCAGATTGCATTAAATGGTTGTTATGCAGGCCTGAGACCAACATTGCTGGAAGAATGGCAAATGACAGAGTTAAGAAGTGATAATGCCATAATGGGTAATCCTGGTAGCACTTCCGTTCCTAACCGTGAAAAAAGTGATCTGGATTTATTTGTTCCCAGTACCTCACTGGCTTCAGTATATACTTATTGGACTACTAACTATGCCAATATCCGTAATATCAATCTTGTATTAAATGCTTTAGAAATAAATTATAATGAAACAAATGGTACACTTACCAGGGGAACAACTGGTGTTGCCATTACTGATGCCGAACTTAAAGAATTATCTGCACAGGCTGCATTTTTAAGAGCCAATCATTATTTTAATTTAGTAAGGCTTTATGGTGGCGTATTCTTAATTCATGAACCCTTCTCAGGTGCACAGGCACTTGAAGCTGTTAATGTAAACAGGTCTTCGGTTGATGATATCTACAAATTAATAATTGCCGATTTGCTATATGCTTCTGCAAACGGTGTGTCATTAAATTACACTGCATTTGCTGCAGCCAATTCCGGCGCAAATTTAGGTAAGGCAAATGCCTGGGCAGCAAAAACTTTACTGGCCAAAGTTTATCTTACACTCAACAGAAAAACAGATGCTATCCCTTTATTAAATGATGTTATTACTAATAGTGGTTATGGTTTATTAACCTCAGGTTTAACTCCCTATGCTGATATTTTTTCTATCAGCAATGAAATGAACAGAGAAATAATATTTGCTGTACGGTATAAAGCAGGTGGAATAGGCTTAGGCTCTCCATGGCCCAATACATTTGCTCCAGAATTAAGCGGCACTGCAGTTGTTAATGGTGATGGCGATGGTTTTAATACCGGCACAATAGAACTGGAAGCAGCTTATACTGCAGCCGATGCCCGTAAACCAGTAAATCTGGGAATTTGGTCAACTGGTAATAACAGAAGGCTGTATGCTAAAAAACATATTACTCCGGTAACCCTGATTGACGATGCTGAAAACGACTGGATTGTTTTAAGATTTGCAGATGTTGTATTAATGTTGGCAGAAGCACAGGGTAATACTCCTGCAAGCCTGGCATTAATAAATCAAACCAGGGCACGTGCTGGATTAGGGGCTACACCATTAACAGCCTTAACAGTTCCTACCGACCAGCGTTTTGCAGATTCTTTATCAAAGGAAAGAAGATTGGAATTTGCTTTTGAGAATGTGCGTTGGTTTGATTTGCTCCGATTCAATACAACCTTACCACTGTTAAGTGAGAATGCTGTAGCAAGATTGAAATCTCATTATGCTTTTATGTTTACAAGCCATTATAGCAGGTACCCAAGCCCGGCACCTACATTACCAACCATTCAGGGGTATATTACTAATGATAAACTGTTATTACCTATTCCGCAACGTGAAATAGATAATAATACCAAAATAGTTATACCACAAAACCCGGGTTATTAAGTTTGAAAAAATATTTAACCATATTGTTTTTTCTTTTACCTGTTTGTTTGTTGGCACAAACAAGTGCAGATACAACTTATAAACCGGTAGAATATCCTGAAGGCTTTACTGCACAATTAAATGTGGTGTATACAAAAGTTAACGGATGGGAAGGTAAAGTGGATCTTTACCTTCCCCCCAAAAAAAACAAACCAACTCCTGTATTAATTAATATACATGGAGGAGGATGGAACCACGGAGTAAAAGAATCGCAGGGAGGGTTTAATACTTTCTTTAAAGCAGGTTTTGCTGTGGCCAATATGGAGTACCGCCTTACCGGCCAGGCAACTGCTCCTGCTGCCATAGAAGACACAAGATGTGCTTTAATATATTTAATAAAGAATGCAGCAGCGCTTAACATCGATATCAATAAAATTGTAATAATGGGTGGCAGTGCCGGGGGCCATCTGGCTTTAATGGGCGGATTGCTTGGAAACGATTATCGTTTTGACACAAACTGCCCGGAAATTGGAAATATCAAAGTGGCCGCTATCATTGATAAGTATGGCATCACCGATGTATGGGATTGGGGGTATGGCAAAAATATTACCAGTAAATCGGCAACCAATTGGCTGGGCGAAAAAGCAAAAGATTCAACTTTTGCAAGATCAGTTTCTCCAATAAATTATATAACAAAAAATAGTCCGCCCATTTTTATTGTGCATGGCGATGCTGACCCAACAGTTCCTTATCAGCAATCTGTTGACTTACACAAAAAATTATTAGCCGCTGGTGTTAAAACAGAATTTATAACTGTGCAGGGAGGCTTGCATGGAAAGTTTGATAAAGAAAAGAACAGTGAAATCAATAAAGCGATAATGAAATTTATTGCTGAGTTAAAATGGTGATGACAAAGAAATATTATTTTATCTCAGTATTATTTATTTTATGCTTTCAATTAGCATACGCAGATATTCCGTTGTCAGGCAAAATAAAAAAAGTTCTTAAAAAAGAAATTCTTAAGCAGGCTGAATGGGCATTGTTGCAACAGCCAGTTACGGTTACAGCATCACAATGTGAAAGGTCGGCCGGTGGAGTGCATGATTTTTTTTCTGAAGGCGATTATTGGTGGCCCAATCCTGCTGACCTGAACGGACCCTATATTCAAAAAGATGGATTAACTAATCCTGAAAACTTTACGGCACACCGTAAAGCAATGATACGTTTCAGCCAGGTGATGGGTTCTTTGACTTCAGCATACATCATTACAAAGGAGGAGAAGTATGTAAAGCATGCAATGACTCATTTGAAAGCATGGTTTATTGATACGGCAACATTTATGAATCCCTCCTTACTGTATGCACAGGCTATAAAAGGGAAAGTAACCGGCAGGGGTGTTGGTATAATTGATATGATTCAAATGATGGAAGTGGCACAGGGAGTAAGAGTAATGGAAAAAGCAAAACTGATTAACCAAAATGATTTACAAAAAATCAAAAACTGGTTTGCTGATTATTTAAAATGGGTTACAACACACCCTTATGGTATAGAAGAAAGGGATGCAAAAAATAATCATGCCACCTGTTGGGTAATGCAGGTAGCCGTTTTTGCAAAACTGGTAAATAATCAGCAAATATTAGATGATTGCAGAAACCGGTTTAAAACAATATTATTACCCAACCAGATGAATAAAGATGGTAGCTTTCCATTGGAAATTAAGCGGACAAAACCTTATGGTTATTCATTATTTAATCTGGACGCTATGAGTACTATTTGTCATGTGTTAAATAATTCAAAAGATAACCTTTGGGATTTTTCCTTAGCCGATAACAGGAGTCTGAAGCTGGCCATTGATTTTTTGTATCCGTTTGTAGCAAAAAAGAAAACATGGACTTACAACCCTGATGTGATGTATTGGAATGATTGGCCGGTTGCTCAGCCATTTTTACTATTTGGATATTATAAGTATAAAAATGAAAAATGGTTGAATACCTGGAAAAAGATGGAGCATTATCCGGCAACTGAAGAAGTGATAAGAAATCTGCCGGTTAGAAACCCATTGATTTGGCTGGAAGACTAAAATAAAAAAGTAAAAATTAAACAATTTTATAAATACATATCGTCTAATTGACTAGAAAAAATTGAAACAAATGAAAAGAATATCCTGGCTGCTGAGTATTTTTTTGTTGATAGCATCAGCAAATGTGGTTGCGCAAAAATCAACTAAACCAAATGTTTTGTTTATAGCAGTTGATGATTATAAACCAATTGCTGGTTGTTATGGTAATACGCTGGTTAAAACACCCAACATCGACCGGCTTGCAAAAATGGGAACGGTGTTTATGAACAACTATTGCCAGCAAGCTGTTTGCGGACCAACCCGTGCCAGCCTGATGACCGGTATGCGGCCAGATGTAACCAAAGTTTGGGATTTAAAAACCCAAATGAGGGACATGAATCCGGATATACTTACACTGCCACAATATTTAATCACACAAGGGTACACAACTTCAGGCATTGGTAAAATTTTTCACCCAAGCAGTGCAATAAAAAAAGTAGACCCGGTATCATGGAGTATTCCCTATTTAGAATTAAAAGAAACTGATTTTGCAAATGGATTTGGTTTTCCTGCAAATTCACAATATCAAAAAGCTGAAACAAAAGCATTGTTTCCACCAAAAGAAAAAGGTAAGGGAAAAGATAAGAATGATGATGGCGATGACGAAGCTCCGGTTAGCAAAAAAGGGCCATCATCAGAATGTATAGATGTGCCAGATAATGCTTATAACGATGGCGTATATGCTTTAAAAGCAAAGCAACAACTTACTGCATTAACTAAAGCTGGTAAACCATTTTTTATGGCTGTAGGTTTTCATAAACCTCATCTTCCTTTTGTTGCCCCCAAAAAATACTGGGATTTATATAAAAGAGAAGATATGACATTGGAAAAATTTCAGGAGCATTCAAAAAATGCAGTGAATATTGCGTATCACAAATCTGGTGAATTAAGAAATTATACAGATATTCCCGAGTTTGCAACTTTGCCCGGAGAAGATTTACGCATTGGATTAAAAACCGAGAAACAAAAAGAATTAATACATGGTTATTATGCAGCCATTTCTTATATGGATGCCCAGGTTGGAATACTTTTAAATACGCTGGAATCTTTAGGAACATTGGATAATACCATTATTGTTTTGTGGGGTGATCATGGTTGGCATTTAGGCGATCATGACTTGTGGGAAAAGCATACCAACTTTGAACAGGCCACACGTTCTCCTTTAATTATTGCTGCACCAGGGATAAAACCTGGTACTACAACATCACAAACAGAACACCTTGACATTTTTCCAACTATCTGCGATTTAGCAGCTGTGCCTGTTCCTGAGCAGTTACAGGGTAAAAGTTTAAAACCGGTAATGCAGAATAAAAAGGCTTCAGTTAAAGAGTTTTCTGTTAGCCAATACCCGAGAAAGCTTCAAAAAGAAGAAGTGAAGAAAAAAGGATACGATGACAATAAAATAATGGGCTACAGCATGCGTACTGATAAATACCGGTATACCATTTGGATGAGAAGCTTTACCAGTGACCAGCCTTATAGCGCTGATAAAATTTATGCAACCGAAATGTATGATTATGTCAATGACCCATTAGAGAAAGTTAATGTGGTAAATGATAAAAAATACACAACTGCTTCTAAAGAAATGTATAACAAAATGGTTGCATTTTTTAAATCACAGGAAAAGAAATAAGTATGAAGAAAATTACCGCAATAGTTGTTGTATTGGTGATGTTTTGTCAGTTAACAGCAGGTGCCCAGCAAAAAAACAAACCCAACATTCTGTTTCTGGCAATAGACGATTTAAAACCCATCTTGGGTTGTTATGGCAATTCTCAAATCAAAACACCCAATATTGACCGGTTGGCAAAAATGGGTACGGTGTTTATGCGTAACTATGTGCAGCAGGCAGTGTGTGGCCCAACCCGTGCAAGTTTAATGACGGGTAAAAGACCCGATTATACAAAAGTGTGGGATTTAAAAACGAGAATGAGAGATATTAATCCAGATATTTTAAGTTTACCCCAACACCTTATTACACAAGGTTACACCACACAGGGCATTGGAAAAGTATATGACCAACGTTGTGTTGATAAAGATTTGGATAAACCTTCCTGGAGTGTTCCCTATTATAAAACAGATAACAAGTATTATGGAGCATATGGAGAACCGGCCGAAGGCAGGTACCAGTTGCCTGAAACTAAAGCACTGGCGGAAAAATATATAAAAGAAGCATTAGATAATGGTAAAACAAAAGCAGAGGCGAATGAATATGTACAAACAAAAATTAAACCTGCTGTTGAAAGTGCCGATGTACCTGATTATGCTTATACCGATGGTGCAAATACTTTGCAGGCAATTGATATTTTAGGTCAGCTCAAACAAAAGAACCAAACTTTCTTTTTTGCAGTTGGTATTTCAAAACCACATCTGCCTTTTGTTGCCCCAAAAAAATATTGGGATTTGTACAAGAGAGAAGATATGCCTTTGGCAGCGTTCCAGGATAAATCTAAAAATGCTGTTGATATAGCTTATCACAATGCTGGCGAAATGAGGGGTTATACAGATATTCCTCCATTAACTTCTTTTACCGACCAGAAACCTTATGGTATAACATTGCCAGTAGATAAACAGAAAGAATTGATACATGGTTATTATGCAGCCATTTCTTTTATGGATGCACAAGTTGGAAAGTTGTTAAACACATTGGATTCATTGGGCCTAACTAAAAACACCATCATCGTTTTATGGGGCGACCATGGCTGGCATTTGGGCGACCACAATTTATGGTGCAAGCATACAAATTTTGAACAGGCAACCCTGGCTCCATTAATTATTGCTGCTCCCGGAATTGCTCCATCCAAAACAAATGCTCAATCAGAGCATATTGATATTTTCCCCACCTTATGTGATTTGGCAGGTGTAAGCATTCCTGAAGTTTTAGATGGAAAAAGTTTGGTACCCATCATGAAAAATCCGGCTGCATCTGTAAAAGAATTTTCTGTAAGTCAATATCCAAGAAGCAGTGCAACTGCAGAAAATGAAAGATTGGGTTATGCAGACCCCAATGCAATGGGCTATTCTATCCGTACCAAACAATACCGCTATACTATCTGGATGGGCAATGGCTTCAGAAGCAATAAGCCATTTGATAAAAGTTTAATTATCGGAACTGAATTGTATGATTATAAAAAAGACCCATTAGAAAAAGTGAATGTAGTGAATGATAAAAAATATAAAACTGTTACGGCTGCAATGCATGCCAAAATGCTGGCATTTTTTAAATCACAGTTGAAATAAGAGATAATTAAAATGAGTAGTATAAAAAATTGGTTAGTGGTTTTATTGGTTAACATCGGTATATCTGCCAATGCTCAAAAAACAACTGCTCAATCAACAACAAAAGTAAAAGATACTGATGCTTGCGAATCCAAATCCTGTTGTATTTCAAAAATTCCAAACAGGTTTACCAATACTAAAAAAACTAATTCGACATCTGGTTTGCAATTAATCAATACTGCTCCTTCTAAACATGAAGGCATGGTTTGGATTGAAGGCGGAACATTTGCAATGGGTGCCGATAATGAACAGGGCCGCAGAGACGAATACCCGAAGCATACTGTAAAAGTGAATGGCTTTTATATGGATGTAACAGAAGTTACCAATGAACAATTTGCGGCATTTGTAAATGCCACCGGGTATATTACCACTGCAGAAAAAGATGTGAACTGGGAAGATGTAAAAAAACAATTGCCGGAAGGAACACCCAAACCGACTGATAGTATGCTTAAAGCGGCTTGTCTTGTTTTTGTTCAAACCAACAGCGAAGTAAATCTTCAGGATTACAGTCAGTGGTGGGAATGGAAACATGGCGCCAACTGGAAACATCCAAAAGGTAAGGGCAGCGACTTAGTTGGTAAAGAAAAACATCCCGTTGTTCATATCAGTTGGGATGATGCTATGGCATATTGCAAATGGGCAGGCAAACGTTTGCCAACTGAAGCGGAATGGGAATTTGCAGCAAGAGGTGGGATGGTAAATAATATTTACACCTGGGGCAATGTAAATGTTGATTCAGGTAAAGCAAAATGCAATTACTGGCAGGGAACCTTTCCATATAGAAACGATAATAAAGATGGTTTTACCGGAGCCGCTCCGGTGAAATCTTTTGCACAGAATGGGTATGGATTATATGATATGGCCGGCAATGTGTGGGAATGGACAGCAGACCTGTATCATCATGATTATTATTCAGAGTTTGAGAAAATCAATATGGCTGATAATCCAAAAGGGCCGGCAACAAGCTATGACCCCGACGAATCATGGGTGCCTAAAAGAGTAATGAGAGGCGGTTCATTTTTATGTAACGAATCTTATTGCAGTGGTTACCGGGTAGCAGCCAGAATGAAAACATCAGCAGATTCAGGAATGGAACATTTGGGGTTCAGGTGTGTGGCAGATAAATGAATGTATAAAAACTATTTGTAGTTGTGAATATAAAGCGTAATAAAAATAAATCAGTTGAAGAAGGTTACGTCTCCACTATGCTTGGGGTATTTCCTCTGTTGATTTGTGTAATTTTAATTCCGTCTTTAGCTAATGCACAAAACCAAAAAGCAAAAAGGCCAAACGTAATAGTTATCCTTACTGATGACATGGGTTATTCCGATATCGGATGTTTTGGTTCAGAAATCAGCACACCCAATATTGACAAACTTGCTGCGAATGGATTAAGCTTTACGCATTTCTATAACACAGCCCGTTGCAGTCCTACCCGTGCATCATTATTAACCGGTTTGTATCCGCACCAGGCAGGCATGGGACATTTATCTACAGAAAATTTTAAAGAACCCGGATATACAGATGATGTAAGCAAGAATGCAGTAACCATGGCCGAAGTTTTTCAGCAGGCAGGTTATGCAACGTACATGTCAGGCAAATGGCATATTGCAAAAAGCATGTCGAAGAATGGAGATAAATCGAACTGGCCCATGCAACGTGGCTTTCAACGTTTTTTCGGAACACTGAATGGTTCAGGAAGTTTTTACGACCCCGGTACGTTGATGAGTAACAATACCTTTATTGCTCCTGCAAAAATTTTTTATTATACCGATGCAATAAGTGACACGGCTGTAAAATTCATAAATGAAAACCCGAAAGAAAAACCATTCTTCTTTTATGTTGCTTATACCGGTGCACACTGGCCTTTGCATGCACCGGAAAAGGAAGTTCAAAAATACCAAGGCATGTATGATAAAGGCTGGGATGCCACAAGACAAGAGCGGTTTGAAAAATTAAAAAAGCTCGGTATTATCAGCAACAAAGCAGTATTAACAGAAAGAGGTATTGATATTCCTGAATGGAAAGATGAACCAATGAAGGAGTGGCAGGTGCGTCGCATGGAAGTGTATGCAGCTATGATTGATGTGATGGACCGTGGTATTGGCAGAATCATTACCGCACTGGAAAAAAATGGCGAATTGGATAACACCATTATTTTTTACATGCATGATAACGGTGGTTGTGCAGAGCCTTTGAATTCCAATCAAAAAGAAATACCACCAACAGCAGAACAAAAAATGGGTAAGGATTATGCAGCCGATTCTGTTTTTGTTGGAAGACAACCTGCTTATACCCGTAATGGAAAATTTATCAGAAGTGGTAAAGGAGTGATGGCGGGTCCTGACAGTAGTTGGGTTGCTTACGGTGAAGAATGGGCGAATGTAAGTAATACACCATACAGGTTATATAAGCATTGGGCTCATGAAGGTGGAATTGCAACACCACTTATTGTTCATTGGCCAAACGGAATAAAAGCAAAAGGTCAACTGCGTACACAGCCCGGCCATTTGATAGATATTATGGCGACTTGTATTGCCATTGCAGGAATCAATTATCCAAAACAATTCAATGGCAATGAAATTCAACCATACGAAGGAAAAAGTTTGTTGCCAGCGTTTAACAATAAATCAATCAAGAGAGAATATATTTTTTGGGAGCATGAAGGCAACAGGGCAATTCGTGTTGGTAAGTGGAAATTAGTTTCAAGAGCACAGAAGAATAAAGTATTTACAGCAGCAGATGAAAATGCTTGGGAACTGTATGATATGGATAACGACCCAACTGAAACAAAAAATCTGGCAGCAACATATCCGGAGAAACTAAAAGAGCTATCAGCATTGTGGGAGAAAGAAGCATTGAGGACAAAGGCAAAACCATGGCCATGGGCAGCACCTAAATAAAAAACTTATAAATAAGAACGAAGTATGAAAAGAAATTTTGTTTGGATGTTTATTCTTGCTCTTGCAGGCATTGCAATCACCTCTTCATTTTTACCTGAAAAATCAAAAATGGTAAAGCATTTTTCGCCAGGATATTATGCCAGCCAGTTCGGTATGGAGAACAATATCTTGAATGAAAATGAATCATCTTTTTATGGAGATATTAAAAATGCACATGTAAATGTTCAAGCACAAAAGAGAGGAAAAAATAATTTTCAGACAAATAAAAATGAAGCAGTTAAAAAACCAGATATACTTTTTTTCATAGCAGATGATATGACTTCTGTTGATTGTGAGCCTTATGGCAACCCGGATGTGAAGACACCCAATTTGGCTAAGTTGGCAAAAGAAGGAATGTGTTTTGACAATATGAACAATGCAACTGCTATGTGCGGACCCACAAGGCAAAGTTTATATACCGGAATTTATCCTGTAAGAAATGGCAGTTATCCCAATCATGCACAGGTGTATGATAATATCGTAAGTGTAGTACAGCATTTTAAAAGTATTGGTTACAGAGTGGCGCTGATTGGCAAACAACACTATGCACCAATGGCCAATTTCCCTTTTGAATACCTCGGTGGCAGAAACAGTGATAATGGCGAGGGAATTGATATCACACTTTCTGATGCTGAGAAATGGATTAATAAAGATAAAAGCAAACCTTATTTATTAATTGTAGCAACCAATCAACCGCATGGCCCTTGGACAAGAGGCAATCCAAACCAATATGATGCAGAGAAATTAACTGTTGCTCCATATATGGTAGATACTAAACAAACAAGGGAAAGCCTGGTGAAATATTATGCAGAGATAACCTATGCTGATAGTTTGGTTGGTTATTGCATGAATATGGTTGATAAAAGAAACAAGGATAATACCATGTTCCTCTTCGCCAGTGAGCATGGCACTTCATTACCATTTGGCAAATGGACCTGTTACAATATGGGATTGAAAGCTGCTTTTATTGTTCGCTGGCCGAAGGTAATTAAACCTTCAACCCGTACAGGAATACTGGCACAATATATTGATGTGGTGCCAACACTTTACCAGGCCGCTGGTGGTAATCCAGAAACTTTAAGAGGTGATAAAGCGAAAACAATGCGGTTGGATGGAAAAAGTTTTTATGCAACACTCAAAGGGACAAATACCGAAGTACGAACTTATGTTTATGGTGTACACACTACCCGTGGTATAAAAAATGGTTCAGAAAATTACCCGGTACGCTCTGTTCAAAACAAAGATTACAAATTAATCTGGAACCTGAATTATAGCGAACCATTTTATTGTTCTGCTTCCAGAGAGGGAAATAAACTGTATGAAGGCTGGCTCGAAAAATCAAAAAGCAACCCTGAGCAACATGCACATGCTGTATTGTACAGAACAAGACCTGAGTTTGAATTATACAATATTAGAAAAGATAAGTATGAACTGAAGAATCTTGCAAATGAACCTTCACTTCAAAAAATAAAAGCCAGCTTGTTTGCAGAGTTGCAAAAATGGATGACACAACAGGGCGATAAAGGAATAGAAACAGAATGGAAAGCATTAACAAGATTTAAAGGCGACACACTGCATTGGAAAACTTCGGCGGATTAATAAATGAGCATAAAGAAGATTTAAAGTTGATGAAAAAAGTATCATTATTATTGGGGTTGATATTAGCTATAACCGCTTTCAATATTCCGCTGAGAGCGGCACAATTAATAGTGGCTGATATAAAGCAGTTGAATGATGCTTTAACCAAGGTAAAAGCAGGTGATGTTATTATTTGGAAGAACGGAAAATATACTGATGTAAAAATTGATTTTTCACCTCTTGCAAATGGCACTGCTTTAAAACCAATCATCCTTAAGGCTCAAACAGCAGGTAAAGTTTCTTTATCCGGAAGTTCTCAAATTTTAATTGGCGGCAATTATCTGCGGGTGGAAGGATTTTTATTTGAAGGCAATTGTACTTTGGGTCATGATGAGCATGTAATCACATTCAAATCAAAAAAGGAAGCAAATCATTGCCGGGTTACTAATTGTGCAGTTATAAATTATACACTCACCGAACAAAGCGGTAAAACCAATTATTATATCAATCTGCTGGGTACTTATAATGAAGTGGACCATTGTTATTTTAAAGGCAAAATCAATAAAGGTCCTGTGCTGGTGGTGGAGTACAAAATGGATAAAGGGTATGTTCCTGGCAGTGATGTGGCACCATCTGCTTATCATCATATTCATCATAATTATTTTGGGTACAGAACTTTTTCAGAAAATGGCGGTGAGCAAATGCGGATAGGCACCAGCACATCCTCATTCACACATGGCTTTAATATTATTGAATACAATTACCTGGAAGAGGAACGACTGGAAGCAGAAATTATCAGCAACAAAAGCTGGAATAATATTTACCGCTTCAATACCTTTTATGCAAATGATGGCGGCATGGTAATCCGTCACGGGCAGCAATGTTTTGTATATGGCAATTACATCAACGGAAAGTCGGGCAGAAATGAAAGTGCCGGCCTTAGGGTTATCAATCCAAACAATACTTTTTTTAATAATTATGTAGAAAACCTGGAAGGTGGTGATAAAGGATTGAAATCACCGATTACAATAATGTCAGGTTTGGAAGGCTCAGCACTTAATGAATATTACCCGGCGGATAATGCAATTGTGGCATACAATACTGTGGTGAATTCAGTTGGTCCTGCAATAAAAATTGCTGTAGGTAATGCCAGCAAAGGCAAACCGTTTATTGCGCCAAAAAATGTAATGCTGGTGGGTAATACCATTATCAATACAGTTGGTAAAAATAATGCACCGTTTGTTATTGAAGATGCCGCTTCAACTTATACATTAAAAAACAATGTTTATACAAACGGCAGTACAACTGAAAAAGGTTTCGTACTGGTTAAGCAAAAAGGAATTATAATGAAATCTGGTTTCAGTTATGTTAATCACCCGGTTGATAAAGATGTTATTGATTCTATCAATCAACGATTGGCTGTTCATAAAATTAAACTGACAGAAAAAGAAATCACCCGGTTTAATCCAAAGTGGAAGCTCAAAAAAAAAGATGTGGGGGTAAGCTGGATAAAAAATTAATTTTTAACAGGAAAGTAAAATATTTATAAATCTAAAATCAGGGATTAATATGAAAATGATTAAGTATTTCACCACTTCGTTTTTTGTATGTACTGTTTTGTTTACATCTGCACAAAACAATAAAACAAAACCCAATATCATTTACATATTGGCAGATGACTTGGGCATTGGCGATATAAGTGCTTATGGTGCTGATAATAATAAAACACCCATTATTGATAAGATGGCTAAAGAAGGAATGTTATTCAAACATTCTTATACAGCACCATTGTGCGGTCCATCAAGAGTGATGATTCTTACCGGCCGTTATGCCTTTCGTACAGGCGGTGTAAACCAGGATATGGTAGGACGTATTAAGCCAGAGAATGAAGTGCTTACGCCGGGTGTTTTAAAAGCAGTTGGCTATACTACATCTATGATTGGCAAGTGGAGCCAGTTTTCTTTAACACCAAAAGATTTTGGATTTGATGATTATGTAACCTTCAGGGGAAGTGGGGTGTATTGGAGTAAAGAGAATAAGAAAACATCCACCTACTTTATTAATGATGCTGAAAAACCATTGGAAAAGAATGTTTACATGCCCGACCTTATGCATAATCACCTGGTAAATTTTATTGCTAAAAATAAAAACAAACCTTTTTACATTCATTATGCAATGGTGCATGTGCATGCTGATATTCAACCTACACCGGATACTAAAGCAGGCAGCGATATTTATGCTGACAATACCGCTTACATGGATAAGTTAGTAGGCAAATTGTTGCATGCTTTGGATAGTTTGAAATTAAGAGAGAATACATTAATAGTTTTTATGGGAGATAATGGCACTGCCAGCAAATATGCTGAAAGAGGAACCATTGGAGGCAAACAATTATCAGGTAAAAAAGGTTCTATGCTGGAATGTGGCAGCCTTGTACCAACCATTGCAAACTGGCCGGGTAAAATAGCGGCAGGTAATATTAATAACAACTTAATTGATGCCAGCGACATATTGCCAACATTTGCAGAATTAGCCGGTGCTCCATTGCCTGCTAATAAAGTAATTGATGGGAAGAGTTTTTTACCACAGCTATTGAGTAAGAGCAGCAATCCAAGAGAATGGATTTTTATGGAGTTGGGAAATAAATGGTATGTAAGAGATGCCAAATGGAAATTAACCAGAGAAAATGAATTGTTTGATATGAGCAATGCTCCGTTTGAAGAAAAGCTGATGGCAAACTATAGCAACAATGCTGAAGCTACTGCAGCATATAAAAGATTAAAGATTGCAATGGATAAATTAAACCCTGCCGGTGGAATTTTAGATGATGCAGATGGCAGTGGCAGACACGGCAGTAATGTAGAAAAACAAAAGAAAGAGAAGGAAGGGAAGAAAAAGAAAACGGATAATGATGAGTAATCTTTCATTAAAAAAATAATATAAATAAAATAGAACGAATGAAAAAAACAGGATTAGTTACTTTCTTATGGTCGCTGGCAATTTTGACAAATGCACAAAAAGCAGACTTATCCAAATCGGATATGGTGAAGCTGGATTTTAATATTCTTGCAACAAACAAAGAGAAGATTAATAATAAAGATGCTACTGTAATGCCGGCATACGAGCAATTGATAAAAGATGCAGAGAGAGCTTTGAAGTTTAAAGCAGTGAGTGTAATGGATAAAACGGATGTGCCACCCAGTGGTGATAAGCATGATTATATGAGCATCGGCCCATATTGGTGGCCCGATCCTTCTAAACCCGGTGGCGTGCCTTATATCAGAAAAGACGGTGAAGTAAATCCCGAAGTAAAAAATTTTTCTGATAAAGAGAACATGCCAAAGCTCTGCGAAAATGTTTATGTGCTTTCGTTAGCATATTATTTTTCCGGTGATGAAAAGTATGCAAAGCATGCCGGTAAATTAATAAAAGTATGGTTCCTGGATTCTGCTACCGCCATGAATCCAAATTTAAAATTTGGACAAGCCATTAAAGGCGTTACTGATGGCAGAGCAGAAGGGCTTATTGAAGTAAGGCATTTCATTTTTCTTTTGGATGGAGTGGAGCTATTAAAGAATTCAGAAAACTTTAAAGAAGGCAAACAAAAGAAACTGAGAAAATGGATGGCAGCATTTTTGACCTGGATGGAAACCAGCAAAATTGGTATTGATGAAAGAGAGGCAAAAAATAATCATGGTGTGTGGTATGATGCTACTGCTTTAGCATTAGCAAATTTTACAGGCGATAAAGAACTGGCAGATAAAATTGTAAAAAGAGCAACTGATAGGTTAGATGCTCAAATGGATGATAAAGGATATTTTCCGTTGGAACTGGAAAGGACAACATCATTGCATTACACTGCTTTTATTTTAGATGCTTTTACGATCATTGCCCAGTTATCAGAAAATACAAGTACTAATTTCTGGACAGCAAAAACAAAGTCAGGTAAATCATTAGAGAAAGGTTATGAAGCACTGTTCCCTTATTTAACCGGAGCTAAAGAATGGACATGGAAGCAGATTAAACCATTCACTATGTCAAATTCGTATCAGTTGCTTTGGAAAGCTTCTACAAAATACAATTGTACGTCTTGTAAAGAAATTATTAGGAAAAGTGCAAATGGCTATGAACAGATGCTTATAAACTTATTGTAAAAGATAAATTAAATAAACCAAAACTGCTGATATGGACGCTGACAGAAGTGAAGCCAGGTAATTAAAAAATAACAACTTAAAAATAATAAAAATGCAAATCAGATTTCAGAATAGCCCCGAAGAAACCAGCCAGATGAATACGCAACAACTGCGTGAAAATTTTCTGGTACAAAATTTAATGCAGCCCGGTAAAATTGAGCTAGTATATTCTCATTACGACCGTTTAATAATCGGAGGTGCTGTACCAACTAGTGAAGCAATTAGTTTACCCAATGAAGATGAATTAAAAGCAAATTTCTTTTTGGAAAGAAGAGAAATGGGTATCATCAATGTTGGCGGTAAAGGAAAAGTTAGTGCAGATGGTGTTGCTTATGAAATTGATAAACTGGAATGTGTATACTTGGGAAAAGGCACAATGGAAGTAAGCTTCAGCAGCAATGAAGCAGATACGCCTGCTCATTTTTATATATTGTCAGTTCTTGCACATCACACTTATCCAAATAAAATGATGACGAAAGCAGAAGCTGCCCCGGTAAATCTTGGTGATGTTTCTACATCAAACAAAAGAACCATTTACAAATACATTCACAACGATGGCATACAAAGTTGCCAGTTGGTAATGGGTTTAACTACATTGGAAGCAGGCAGTGTTTGGAATTCGGTCCCGCCACATACGCATACCAGGAGAATGGAAGCCTACTTTTATTTTGATGTAGATGTTGCACAAAGAGTAATGCATTTTATGGGTGAACCACAGGAAACAAGACATCTGGTAATTGCAAATAACGAAGTAGTCATCTCCGCACCATGGAGTATGCACTTTGGTGTAGGCACTGCCAGTTATGGATTTATATGGGGCATGGCGGGTGAGAATAAAGAATTTACTGACATGGACCCTCAGCCAATTGCTTCTTTAAAATAAAAAAGTATTACGATAAACTCTATGAAAAAAGTATTGTGTTTTGGGGAGTTGCTTTTAAGATTGCCACCGGCTAATGCAGGTGAGTGGCTTCGCAATAACACAATGCCTGTTTTTGTAGGTGGTGCCGAATTGAATGTGGCAACAGCACTGGCAACATGGGGTGTGCCGGTAAAATATTGTACGGCTCTTCCTGATAATATTATTTCAAAAGATATCACGGATTATCTGCAACAAAAAAATATTGATACTTCTCCCATCATTTATTCCGGCGAACGCATCGGCTTATATTATTTAAAGGAAGGTGCCGATATGAAAAGTGCAGAAAATGTGTTTGATAGAAAGTATTCTTCTTTTTCAACCCTGGCCACAGGGATTGTTGATTGGGATGCGATTCTTGAAAATGTTTCCTGGTTTCATTTTAGTGCTATTGCCCCGGCGGTAAGTGAATCTGCTGCGGCACTTTGCAAAGAAGCACTGCAAGCCGCAGCCCGAAAAAATATTACTATCTCTGTAGATTTAAATCACCGTTCGTTGTTATGGAAATACGGTAAGCAACCTATTGAAGTAATGCCTGAATTGGTTCAGTATTGTAATGTGGTGATGGGAAATGTTTGGTCAGCAAATTCTTTACTGGGCATTCCTGTTGATGCAAACATTCATGATCAGGGAACGCAGGAGAACTATCTGTCAACAGCTAATCAAACAGCCAAATACATTTTTCAAAAATTCCCTCAATGCAAATGGGTAGCCAATACTTTTCGTTTTGATGGCAATGAAAATAACATCAGGTATTATGCAGTATTGGATACGGTAAATCAACAAACTGTTTCACCCATCTTTCAAACAGCAAGTGTAATAGACAAAGTAGGCAGCGGTGATTGTTTTATGGCGGGGTTGATTTATGGTATTTTAAATCAGCATGCCTCAACAGACATTATCGGTTTTGCTGCTGCTGCTGCTTTCGGAAAATTGCAGGAGAAAGGGGATGCTACAAAAAACAGTGTTGAAAAAATTCAGAATATATTAGCGAAAAACAAGCAAGTATTCTTATAGGCATATAAATGATAGAATGAATTATTGCATTTTATAATTGTTCAATTAATAAAAAATAAACATGACCCAGCAAGCCATAGGAAAATACAGGTGGACGATTTGTGCAATGGTATTCTTTGCAACCACCATCAATTACCTCGACAGAGCCGTTATCGCCATTTTAAAATCTCCTTTAACAAAAGAGTTTAACTGGACAGAAACTGACTATGCAAATATTGTAATTGCATTTCAAATATGTTATGCTATTGGTTTTTTAGGTGCCGGCCAGTTAATTGATAAGTTGGGTTCAAAAATCGGGTATGCATTGGCAACTGCAATGTGGAGCCTTGCTGCTATTGCACATGGTTTCGTTACAAGCACTATGGGTTTTATGGTTGCCCGTGGAGCTTTAGGATTTACTGAATCCGGTAATTTCCCGGCTGCAATCAAAACAGTTGCTGAATGGTTTCCCAAAAAGGAAAGAGCATTTGCAACTGGCATTTTTAATTCAGGTGCTAATATTGGTGCAATCATAGCTCCACTTACGGTACCTGCCATTGCAGAAGTATGGGGTTGGAAATGGGCATTTATCATAACCGGCTTAGTAGGGTTTATATGGCTGATTTTCTGGTTTGTTTTATATGAAGTGCCTAAAAAGCATAAAAAATTATCACAAGCAGAATTTGAATATATACACAGCGACCCTGAGGATGAAAAAGATGCTGAAGGGGTTACTAAAAAAATAGCCTGGAGCAAATTATTAACCTATAAACAAACCTGGGCATTTGCAGTCGGTAAATTTTTAACCGACCCTGTATGGTGGTTTTATCTTTTCTGGTTACCTGATTTCTTGGAAAAGCAATATGGTTTATTAGGTACTGCAAAATCATTGCCTTTGGCATTGGCTTATACATTATCAACTATTGGAAGTGTATTTGGTGGATGGTTACCGATGTGGTTTATTAAAAAAGGGTGGCCGGTATTCCGTGCCCGTAAAACTTCAATGCTGCTTTTTGCTTTAGCTATTTTGCCAGTTGTATTTGCTCAATATCTTGGTAGCATCAATATGTGGTTAGCCGTTATTATGATTGGTTGTGCCATGGGTATGCACCAGGCATGGAGCTCCAATATATTTACAACAGTTAGTGATATGTTTCCCAAAAGTGCAACGGCTTCCGTTACTGGCATTGGCGGTATGTTTGGCGCAGTCGGGGGAATTTTAATTGCAAGAGGAGCAGGAAAATTGTTTGATTATTATAAATCCATTGGTGATAAAGAGACGGGTTACTTTATTATGTTTATCATTTGTGGGTTGGCTTATTTGCTGGCTTGGGCAATCATGCATTTCCTGGTACCGAAATTAAAAAAGATTGACTACTGATAAATTAATCAAAATGTACAAACAAGTTTATATTTTATTGAGTTTGCAAAAGGTCATGTTAATCGCTATACCCGTAATACTTTTTGCATGCAACAGCAATGTAAATAAGAAAATGACAAATGATGATTTACTTGCTTATTGTGCCGCACAGGCTAAGGCCACTGCCAATAGTGATGATACAGATAACAATATGCCGGTTGTGATTGATAGCGGCAAAACAGCATGGACAAAAAATAATATTTATAACTGGCGTAGCGGCTTCTGGCCGGGTATTGAATGGTATTTATATGAAAGCACTAAAGATGAATATTGGAAAAAGGCAGCGGAAAAATCTACAGAAAAATTAGTTGGCGTTATTGATACAATCGTTGCTAATCATGACCTGGGTTTCCAGTTTTATTGCAGCTATGGAAATGGATACAGGTTAACAGGCAACCCGGCTTACAAAAAGGTTTTATTAAGAGCAGCCGATTCATTGGCAAAATTGTTTAATCCGAATGTGGGTACAATTTTATCTTGGCCATCAAGGGTAAAAGAAAAAGGCTGGCCGCACAATACCATTATTGATAACATGATGAACCTGGAATTATTATTCTGGGCTGCCAAAAATGGTGGGAGCAAAAATTTGTATGACATTGCTGTAAAACACGCCGAAACAACCATGAAGAATCATTTTCGTCCTGACTTCAGTACGTATCATGTATTGGTGTATGATACTGCTACAGGGCAGGTAATAAAAGGAGTAACTCACCAGGGCTATGCAGATAACAGTATGTGGGCAAGAGGCCAGGCTTGGGCTATTTATGGTTTTACAATGGCTTATAGAGAAACAAAGAACAAAGAATTTTTACAAACTGCTATTAACGCAGTTGAAATTTATCTTAAAAGATTACCAAAAGATAAAATTCCCTATTGGGATTTTGATGACCCCACAATTCCCTATGCACCCCGTGATGCATCTGCTGCTGCAATCACAGCTTCTGCTTTGATAGAGCTTTCTACTTTATGTACAGACAGCTTATCAGCCAAAAAATATTTAATCGCTGCAAAAGATATGCTCACTGAACTGGCAACAGACAAATATTTAAGCAAGGAGAAAAATCATGCATTTCTTCTGTTTTCCACAGGAAATAAACCATCCAATAAAGATGTTGAGGTTCCCATCATTTATGCTGATTATTATTTTATAGAAGCGTTGTTAAGAATGAAAAAATATCAATAACCTCAATTTATTTACTGATACGTTGCCCTCTTGTAGAATTTCTTTCTACAAGTTTAGATTTCAATATTGTTTTACAAATAAAATAGGCTTGAAGCTTTTGCAAAACTCTTAAATGATTTAGATGACCAGCTAAAATTTATTGATTTGGAGCAAGACGACCCTTTAAAATGTGCACAGCTTTCTATTGATGTTTGTTTGAAAGCTGTAGAAAAAATTAAAGCTCATTATTCTTAAACATAAATTCAAATCGCAGGCCGAAGAAATTAAATTTTTCAAAACAGCAAAACCGAAATTTCTTTCACTGCTTATTTACCATCTAGTTGAAACATTATTTCGACAGCAATCTCGATTTCTACCGTTATTACCGCACCCGGATTCTAAAAAAAATTAAGCTGCCTGAATTTTTGTTGATGGAATTGTTTTGCCTGCGGCATATCCCTTTACAGCAAAATAAAAAATATAAAAGTAAGAAGGAAGCATACATATTAAAAACGACTGGGCATTAGAAAAAATTTCTTTGTCTTTTAAAGTTGTATATAAAAGCGGAAGTAATGCGCCGCCAGCAATACCCATAATTAATAAAGCCGATCCCGTTTTTGTAAATTTTCCCAACCCGCTAATGGCTAACGGAAAAATAGCGGGCCACATTAATGCATTAGCTAAACCTAATAAGGCAATAAAAGTAATAGCAGTGTAGCCGGTGGTTACAAATACTGCCATGCTGAAAATTATTCCTGCTACAGCGGAAATTGCCAATGCATTTTGCTGAGAAATATATTTTGGAATTGTAATAATGCCGATGATATAACCCGCCAGCATCGAAAACAAAGTAAAGGCAGTAAAATATTTTGTTTCATCTAATGGCATTCCCAATTCTCTGCCGTATGCACCTATGGCATCACCCGCCATTACTTCCACACCTACATATAAAAACAAACATAAAACCCCTAACATTAAATGTTTAAATTGAAATACACCTGTTTTTGTTACAATCGAATTGTTTGTTGTTGCGTCTTCCCTGTTCATATCAATTTCGGGAAGCGAAGATTTTTTTATCATTATTGCTAAAAGCACTATTACTACCGCCATAATAATATAAGGCGAAATAACTCTTGTGGCCAGTTCATTTAAAAGATTATTTTTTGTTGCTGTATCTGTTGCTGTTTTTACCTGTTCTTCAATTGCGTTTGCATTTTTTAAAACCAATGCACCTAAAATGATGGGGCTTAACATACCGGCAATTTTATTGCAAATACCCATAATGCTTATTCGTTTAGCTGCGCTTTCAATTGGGCCTACAATACTTATGTAAGGGTTAGATGCTGTTTGTAATAATGCCAGGCCCATACCCTGTACAAACAAACCGGTAAGAAATAATCCAAAACTTCGGGCATTGGCAGCAGGTACAAAAATTAATGATCCTGCAGCCATTACCAGTAAACCTAAGGCCATGCCATTTTTAAATCCCGTTTTCTTTAAAATTATTGATGAGGGTATAGCAAGAAAAAAATATGCCATGTAAAAAGCAAAGGTTACAAAAAATGCCTGTATATCATTTTCTAACTGGCATGCCAGTTTTAAAAATGGTATTAATGTTCCATTAAGCCAGGTAACAAAACCAAATACAAAAAATAAAATGCCAATGATGATAATGGCGTAACGGTTGTTTTGTTTTTGCTCCATAATAATTTTTTATGTACGTGAATTGGAAAAATACAAAGAGTTACTGGTATTATATTCACAAATGCAATGTAAAACGTTTGCATGAAATGCTTTCTGTGCAAGCGTTTGCGTAAAATGCTTTTTGTGCAAACGCTTGCGCAATGTTTACCAAAAAGCATTTACTATGTTTGATTTACGATTGCGCTACACTATGAAATTAACAGTACTATTTTTTCTCAGGATAACTAACAGCATCAACAGTAAGAATTACAGTGAGAGAATATTTTACCACCTTGCCTTTAAAAACTAAACACTTTAATTTATTTATTATACAACCAAACTTAATTATTCATGAAAAAGAAAATGATTTATTTACCTGTGTTACTGTTGCTGTGTTATATTTCGGCAAAGGCACAAACCGCCAACTCTTATTATGTAGATGGCTCACAGGCTACTAACGGAACGGGTACTTTGGCCAGCCCATGGAACCGTATTTACTATGCCATCAACAGGGTAAGAGATACTACTAAAGATGCCATTGTATATATTAAAGCCGGCACTTACACCATTGATTCTACTAACTATTTATCGCAATTGTATATTGGCAGTAACAATGGTGGTGCCAATGGAAAATATTTAACACTCAGGCCGTATGCAGGTGATGAAGGTAAAGTTTACATAGATGGAAGCAAACTGGCTACTAACCCATTTTTTCCTAACATGCTTATTGTTAGTGGTGCTAAATACGTAAAGCTGCAGGGCTTGCGGTTTATAAGTTTGAAAAATACAAATGGTTATGCTGTTAATATACAGGGGGCACAAAATATTGAAATAAATAATTGTGCTTTTGATACTTTACGCTGGACTGCTACCAGCGTAGAATATGGTTACCCAACAGTTAACAATACCAGCAATTTTATTCATGCTGTTTATCTTGCCAACAACACTAATGTTACCGTTGCAAATGATACGTTGCGAAATTCGGCACCCGGCTGGGGAGAATTTGTAAAAGATGCAGGAGGTAATACAGGTGTTACGCAAACGGCTTTAATATCAACCAATGTAACCGCTGTTGCTTCTGACTATTATGTTGCTTTAACGGGTAACGATACAGCCGGCAGCGGCTCCATCACCAAGCCATGGCGCACTGTTAAAAAAGCAAATGAGTTAGCAGGTATTAATTATACTTATTCTCCTTCTACATTAATTAATGCACCCGTAACTGTTTATCTCCGTGCCGGCACACACAAGCCGTTAACCAACGGGATTTTTATTGGCAGTAACCGGGGTACTAACGGCCAGTGGTACACCATTCGGAATTACCCTGGCGAAAATGTAATTGTTGATGGCAGTAATATCACCGGAAAATTTTCGGCACTTATTGCAATTTCAGATGCAAAGTATATTCGTATAGAAGGATTAAAGTTAACTAAGATGACCAATGATTCTGCATTGCAAAATGTGGCCCCGTCTGTTGGTACAAAAGATACAAGGTTTGGTATTATTGTAAGCGGCAAATCTTCCAATATAATTATTAAGAAGAATGAAATTTATGATATGGCGTGGACAAGAAATGTTAGCAAACAAAAAATACCCACCGGCAGCGATAACCTTAATCCATTGGTAATACTGGGTACAACTGATACATCAATAAGAAATGTTATTATCGACAGCAATACAGTGTATAATAATATTACTGGTTATGCAGAGGCTGTTACTGTAAATGGAAATGTAGATTCTTTTGCTGTAAATAATAATTTGGTTTTTGATAATGCAAACATTGGTATAGTGGCAGCAGGTAATTATCAATGGGTGGTAGATGATGCAACTTTTACAGTAACTGCACCAAATAATTTTTCTAAAAATGGATTTATACTTAATAACACGGTCTATAGAAATATTTCCCCCATCGCAGTTTCTGCCGGTATTTATTTAGATGGCTCAAGAAATGTTCTGGTACAAAATAATGAATCTTATAATAACGGAACAGGGTTGTCGGTGGGTAACGAGCAACCTAACAGCATAAGCGGATACCACACTGTAAATAGTAATGTATTCCGGGATAATTTATCGGCAGGTCTTTATTATGGCAGTACTAACCCCACATCGTGGGTGCAAAATTGTACTGTAAAAAATAATACCATAAAAGATAATTATATACTTGATTCTGTATTGAGAGCAAAAGCTAATAATCAGTATGGCATCACTAACGGATCGCAACGTTATACCGAAGTAAATATTTACCGTTTAAGAAACAGTATGTTTAAACAAAATACTATTGAGTCTTTATCAAATATTGTTTTGGGTTTGTACCTTACTCAATCTGCAGATACCCTCTGGTACAATACTTATTATGTAATTAGCGGCGATGCCTGCCAGGCCATTTTTGTACAGGATAAAAATAATGATGGTTCAATTGTACAACCAACTGATTCTATTTATTTTAATTTTCATCAGTATGCAAAAAGAACCGGCTACGATCAAAATTCTTCCTGCGAAGGACAAAGCTATAATCCCTCAGGTTGTGGTACGCCACCAGAAGCTTTTTTAGATGGTGGTTTAGAAGAGCTGTTAATTACTGACGAAAGTAAAATTGATATTAAAACTTTCCCCAACCCGGTAGTAAATAATTTATTTATAAAAATGAGTTTGCAAACTGCAGGGTTAGTAAATGTGCAAATGATAGATTTATCAGGAAGAATAGTATTAAGCAGGCAGCTACAATTATCAAAAGGTGTACAGCAATTAAATATACAGGGTATTAAACAGGCAGCAATAAAACCCGGTATTTATTGGGTAAAGATTGCTACACCTGACGAAACAAAAATATTTAAAATAGTAGTGCAATAAAAATAACTGCTGTCATTTCAAAAAAAATCGCCGTATTAGCTGCGGCGATTTTTTACCATAAAATAATTTATAATTTTTTTGTGGTATGATTATTACACAAACGTTTGCACATATTTAGTATTTGTTATTGGTATAAGTTTGAACAGTAAATAATAACTGTATGACATTTAAATACAACCGACGGAATTTTTTAAAGCAAACCACTGCTGCAGGTGCAGGAATTATTTTGTTGCAATCGCCATTAAAAATTTTTGCTGCAGAAAAAATAACTAAAGTAAGAATTGGGATTATTGCAGTGGGGCTTCGTGGCCAATTACATTTATCAGAAATGTTGAAGCGGGATGATGTGGAAGTGATAGCAATGGCAGACCCTGATAAACAGATGATGGCAATGGCGCAAAACATTGTAAAACAATTTGGAAAGAAAGCACCTGTTGAATACAGCAATGGAAATTACGATTACAAAAATTTATTGCAGCGTGATGATATTGATGCGGTAATTATTGCTTCGCCGTGGGAGTGGCATATACCGCAGGGAATTGATGCCGTGAATGCCGGTAAAATTGTGGGTTTGGAAGTTTGCGGTGCAATAAAATTGCAGGATTGCTGGGATATTGTAAACGCATCTGAAAAAACAAAAGTGCCCATTATGCCTTTGGAAAACGTTTGTTACCGCAGGGATATTATGGCGGTACACAATATGGTTACCAAAGGAATGTTTGGTGAAGTATTGCATTTGCAGGGCGGCTATCAGCACGACTTAAGAGGTGTTTTATTTAATGACGGTATAACGCCTTACAATAGTGGCGCAGAGTTTGGCGAAAAAGCATACAGCGAAGCAAAATGGAGAACACAACATTATGTTGACCGTAATGGAGAAAATTATCCTACACATAGTTTAGGCCCGGTAGGCACTATGATTAATTTGCAAAGAGGAAATTGCTTAACCACTCTATCATCTGTTGCAACAAAAGCAAGAGGCCTTAACCGCTACATAAAAAATCATCCTAAAGGCGGGGCCGATCACCCCAACGCAAAAATAAAATTTAAGCAAGGAGACATTGTAACAACACAATTGCAAACTGCCAATGGCGAAACTATTATTTTATCATTGGATACCTGTTCGCCACGGCCTTACAATTTAGGTTTCAGGGTGCAGGGCACTAATGGTATTTGGCAAGATCATCACGAAGGTGAATTTGACAAAGGCATGATACATATCGATCAACTCAGCGAAAAACATGTATGGGATAATCCGCAAAAATTAATGAAAGAAATGGATCATCCTTTATGGGTAAAGTATGAAAAAGATGCAGCCAACTCCGGCCATGGTGGTATGGATTTTTTTGTTGATAATGCATTTATCGAAGCTATAAAAAGAAAGCAGGAATTTCCTTTAGATGTGTATGACCTGGCAACCTGGTATGCTGTTACGCCATTGAGCGAAAAATCAATTGCCGAAGGAGGAGCGATGCAAAAAATACCTGACTTTACAAGGGGAAAATGGAAAACCCGTAAACCAATTTTTGGATTAAGTAATGACTATTAAAAATCTTTTTTCATATAGCAAAGCAGCAGCAGTTAAAACTGCAAGTCTGGTATTTCTATACCAGATTTTTTTTAATCTCTAATAAAAAATTATGATAACAGAAATTTTAGCACCGCATAAATTAGTATCGTTCGAAAAAATTGATACTACTATTTACGCCACTGCAGAAGAAGCATGCAATGCAACTGCCAACGAAATAGCCGCACTGATACAACATAAACAACGCAACGGGCAAACAACTGTGCTGGGGCTGGCAACAGGTGCCACACCTAAAAAAGTGTATGAAGCATTAATACTTTTGTACCGCAAAAAAGAATTAAGTTTTAAAAATGTAGTAACCTTTAACCTGGATGAATATTATTCTTTACAGCCGGATGCTTTACAGAGTTACCGGTATTTTATGCAAGAAAATTTATTTAAGCATGTAGATATTGAAAGCAAAAATTGTTTTGTTCCGCATGGTGGCATACCGCAGGAGATGGTAAAAATGCATTGCTGGGATTATGAAAAAAGAATTGAAGAATTTGGTGGTATCGATTTTCAATTGCTGGGCATTGGCCGCAACGGGCATATTGGTTTTAACGAACCGGGCAGCCATGTCAGTGCCGCCACAAGATTAATTACTCTTGATCATCTTACACGTTTTGATGCAGCTTACGAATTTGGCAGCCTTGCCAACGTACCCCGTAAAGCAATAACGATGGGGGTGGGGACTATTTTAAAAGCAAAAAGAATTGTATTGCTGGCATGGGGCGAAAGAAAAGCAAACATTATTCAGCAGGCGGTAGAAGGCCCTGTTACAGAATTTATTCCTGCATCTTATTTACAGGGCCACCATAATGTTGAATTTATTTTAGATGAAAGTGCTGCTGCAGCATTAACCAGAAAAAAAACACCTTGGCTTACCGATGATGTGTTGTGGAATAATGGCATGATAAAAAAAGCAGTAACACATTTAGCATTAACACTTAATAAACCCATTTTAAAATTAACCAATAACGATTATAATCAAAATGGATTAAGTGATTTACTGGCACTGTACGGCCAGGCTTATGATATAAATATCGAAGTGTTTAATCAGTTACAACGCACTATAACAGGGTGGCCTGGGGGCAAACCAAAAGCTGATGACACTTTCAGGCCGGAGAGAGCAATGCCGGAAAATAAAAGGGTGTTGATTTTCAGTCCTCATCCTGATGATGATATTATTTCGATGGGTGGAACATTTCAGCGTTTGGTAGATCAGGGGCACCAGGTTCATATTGCGTATCAAACCAGTGGCAATATTGCGGTGGCAGATGATGAAGCTTTTAGGTTTATAGATTTTATAAAAGATTACAATCAGCAGTTTGGAATCAGCAACCCAGATGCTGATAAAATGTATGATGAAGCATTAGCTTTTTTAAAAATAAAAAAGAATGGAGAAAAAGATATCGAATCGCTGCGTAAAGTAAAAGGTATTATAAGAATGGGAGAAGCAAAAAACACCTGCCGTTTTGTTGGTGTACCGGATAACAGGGCCCACTTTTTAAATTTACCTTTTTACGAAACTGGTTTAGTAGAAAAGAAACCAATTGGAGAAGCAGACTATGAAATTATTAGTAACCTGATTGAAGAAATACAGCCACATCAAATTTATGCTGCAGGTGATTTGGCCGATCCACATGGTACACATAAAGTTTGCCTGGATGGAATTTTTGAAGCGATGAAGCGGCTCAAAGCTAAAAGCTCAAAACTTACAGCCGAAAGCTGGCTCTCCGATTGCTGGCTTTGGCTCTACAAAGGTGCCTGGGCAGAGTGGGATATCGACCTTATTGAAATGGCGGTGCCTATGAGCCCTGACCAGGTATTAAAAAAACGCAATGGAATTTTTAAACATCAAAGTCAAAAAGATGGTGTTGTTTTTCAGGGTGCGGACAGCCGTGAGTTTTGGCAAAGGGCAGAAGAAAGAAACAGTGCCACTGCAGCTTTATACAATAAATTGGGTTTGGCCGAATATGCGGCAATGGAAGCATTTGTGAGATGGAAATTTTAAAAATATTTTCTTATGAAAAATTAAGCCCGAAAATGATTTCCGGGCTTTTTTAATGCATAAAATATTATACTGCAGTTGCAGGAGTTTGTGTGGCATTAAAATTTGTTACAACTTGTTGCAGCTTATCTTCTTTCTCCATTAGTTTTTGCAAAAGAGTTAACTGGTTGCCTGCTCTTACAAAATTGTGCCCTTCGTATTTGGAGCCATAATAAATATCGTTGTTAATATAATCGGTAAGAAAACGTATAGCCTGCATATAGATCATAAATTTTCCGGCATAAACAAAATGATTTTTTTCTTCGGTACTCAGTTCATCTTTTAGCTGGCCAAGATAACCTTCTGCAATGGCAGCAAAATAATTATTCCGTATTTCAATTTTTGAAAAATCTTTTTCTTCTTCACTTACCGGGCTTAAATAAGTACGCAGCATATCACCTACATCACTGATAAAATATCCGGGCATTAAAGTATCCAGATCAATTACACACAAACCTTTAATATTGTTATCAAAAAGCACATTACTAATTTTAGTGTCGTGGTGGGTAACCCGTATTTTAAAATTTGTATTTAATTTTATTTTTTCAAAAATAGCAGCAATAGATTTATTGGCGATGATGGTTTCTATTAATTTAGCTGATTGCTGAATTCTTTCAGCATTACCATTCAATAATGCCTGTTCAAATTGCTGGTAACGCAGGGTAAGGTTATGAAAATCGACAAGTGTTATTTTTAATTGGGTTGCATCAAAGCCTGCTAACAATTTAGTAAATTTTCCAAATTGTGCCGCTGCTTCATAAGCCTCCAGCGGTTCTTTTACCACATCAATAGTGTGGGAGTTTTCTACAAAAGGGCTAAGGCGGAAATAACCATGCTCTTCATCAAAAAAAATATCCTCTTTGTAAATTGATTTTACCGGCATTACAAATAAATAATCAGGGTAATGCTGGCGAAGATAACTTGCAGTTATATCAATATTGTAAGCAATAGCTCCGGGGTCTTTGAATATCTGATCATTAATTCTTTGGAGAATAAATGTGTTGTTTCCATTTTTAATTTTCCATGTATGGTTAATCAGCCCCGAGCCAAAAGGCACAGCTTTATCAAAAGCTTCATTAAGGCCAAATGCAGTAAAAATTTTTTGCAGCATGTACAGTTGTTAATGATGAAATCTATTATCAAACTTAATTAATGTAGCAACTAAATGATAAGTAAAACGTTTGTCCTTTTTAATAACAAAAATTAAAACTTATTTTTTTTCGTTAACCACTAATTGAGAATCTACTATTATTTTGTAATACGCATCTGTTTGCGAAGTTTCATCTTTACTTTTATTCATCAGCTCAATTAAAATTTCAGTTGCTTTTTGTCCCTGTACATACGGATGCTGTTCCACCGATGCCAAAGGCGGGTAGGCACTGTAGGTACTTATGGGAAGATTGGCAAAACTTACAAAACAAATATCTTTATTAATTTTCTTTTTTCTTTTTAATGCAAACTGTATGGCATCAAGTGCCACGTAATCATTAAAGGCAACAATGGCAGTAGGTTTTCTTTTAGAACGCAGCAGTTCTTCCATTGCCATTTGTGTGCCTTCTAAAGTAAGGTCGCTGTTTACCACCAGCGATGGATCAAACTTTAACCGGCTTTTAGTCATCGATTGTATATAACCATCTTTTCTTTCCTGGCTGGCAAATAATTTTTCAGGGCCGTTGATCATACCAATTACGCGGTGGCCTTTATTTATAAGAAATAAAACGGCCTGTATGGTTCCCGAGATCATATTGCAGGCAACATAATGTATGTCAGTCATTTTTGGTATGCGGTCGAAAAATACGATTGGTATGCCATATTTTTTAAGGCTTTCAAAATGCTCGTAGTTTACTGTGTTTTTAGAAATTGAAATTATAACACCATCTACACGATGGTTTTTCATTGTTTCTACAATTTTCTTTTCTCTTTCTTCATTATCGTGGCTTTGTCCCAGCAACACTGTATAATTATTTTTTTCAGCGGCATCTTCAATACCACTTATAGAAGTTGAAAAAAATGCTTCTGATAATTCCGGCAAAATAACACCAATGGTAAATGTTTTGCGCTGCTGAAAAAAAATAGCTGTTTGGTTGGGTTGATAGTCTAATTCCTTTGCTAATTGCTGCACACGCATTTTTGTACGCAATCCAATATTAGGGTGGTCGTGCAGTGCCCTTGATACAGTTGAAAAAGAAACGTTGAGACGTTTTGCAATTTCTTTTATAGTAGCCGGCTTTTGTTCCATACCTTAAAAGTAAATTCTTTTTTACACATCTGGTTAAAACCAGTAAAACGTTTGCATAGCATTCTCAGCAAACCTTTGTATAATTTGCTTTATTATGCAAACAGTACAATCTGCAGAAAATTATATAACTCCTTTTCAGCAGCAACGGTTGCTTTCGTTAGATGTAATGCGTGGGCTGATTATGATTTTACTGGCAGCAGAAAGTTGCTTGGTGTACAGTTCATTAAATGATCTTTATCCAACAGGTTTTTCTAACTATATGGTGCAGCAATTTTTTCATCACCCATGGCATGGTTTGCTTTTTTGGGATTTGGTGCAACCTGCATTTATGACAATGGCCGGTGCTGCTTTATACATTTCTTTTTATTTCAAACAAAAAAAAGGTATTACCTGGAAGCAAAATTTTAAACATATTTTGGTAAGATCCGTTAAACTGTTTATTTGCGGCACAGCTTTGCATTGTGTGTATGCAGGCAAAACGGTATGGGAGTTATGGAATGTATTAACGCAATTATCTGTAACAACTGTTATCGCTTATTTAATTATTAAAAGATCAGCAGCATATCAAATTACAGTTGCTGTTTTACTATTGTTACTTACTGAATTTTTATACAGGTTTGTTTTAATGCCGGGATATGATGAACCATTTGTTGAGCATAAAAATTTTGGTGCATGGTTCGATACATTGCTCATGGGCAAAATAAACACCGATGGCTGGGTGGCAATAAATTTTATTCCTACAGCAGCACATACTATTTGTGGTGTATTGGTGGGTAAATTATTAATAGCACCAATTGAAGAATATAAAAAACTAAAAATTTTATTTGTTGCAGCAGCAATTACTTTAATGGTTGGATATGGATTAAATATCCTCAATATTACACCCATAATAAAACGTATCAGTACTTCTTCATTTGTTGTGGTTTCGGCAGGATGGGTAATATTGATGATGGCATTTTTATACTGGCTTACCGATATTAAAGACTTTAAAAAATATGCATGGATTTTTGTTGTCGTGGGTACCAATGCTATTTTCATTTACTTATTTTTTGAGACAGTGGGGTTGCAATGGTTAAACAATACAGTAGCAATTTTTGTTAATGGCTTTACTGATTTATTTGCTGCGCCTGATAAATTACAGGCAGTAATAAATGCTTTGGTAACTTTATGCTTAGAGTGGGGCTTGTGTTACTGGTTATTTTTAAAGAAAATATTTTTTAAACTCTGATTAACTATGCTAAAATTTTGTTGGTCATTTTTATGCTGTTTGGTTGTAATAAGTGCGGTGGCACAAAATAAAACTATTGTATATAAGGAAAGTCAGGATGATATAGTTAATCCGGAAAGAGGATTTTATATACCCACGGGTACTAAAGCAAGTAATTATATTTTACTGGATGCTGCACAGCTAAAATTATACCGCAGTAAACCGCAGCAATCCGCTAAGGCAAGTTATGCTGTAACGGTTTCATTAATTTACAGAGGATACGAACTGGATACTTTTAAAAATCAACCCTTATCAATTTCTTTTTTAAAAAATTTGCAAAAAGATTTTGATGCAGTGAGAGAAGCTGGTTTAAAAATAATTTTGCGCTTTGCTTATACCAATAACGCAAAGGGCGGCAATTGTACTGATGAATATAAAATTTGCCCGCCCTATGGCGACGCTCCTCGTGAGGTGGTTTTAAATCACATAAAACAATTAAAACCATTACTGCAAAAAAATGCTGATGTTATTGCTGTACTGCAGGAAGGATTTATTGGTATTTGGGGAGAAAATTATTTTACAGATTATTTTGGTGATGCCTCCACCAATGGAGCAGGAAAAATTTTAGACAGCAGCTGGTTGCACCGTAACGAATTACTAAAAGCGTTGCTTACTGCTTTACCCAAAAGCAGGATGGTGCAGGTGCGTACGCCGCAGATAAAACAAAAATTTGTTTACGGGCCATCCGCAGTTGTAAAAAGTTTGCCACTAAAACTTTCGAAAGCATTTAATAATTCTGATAATGCAAGAATTGGTTTTCATAACGATTGCTTTTTATCAACAGCAGATGATTATGGAACGTATTATGATTATGGAAGTTCGTCGCAACCCAGGCAACCTGCCAATGAAATATTGAGAAAATATATTGAAGCTGATACAAAATTTACTGTTGTCGGCGGCGAAACCTGCGATGATAGTTTTAGTCCGCAAAACGATTGTGCGCCTGCCGGCTACGCCGAAGAAGAAATGCGGCGCATGCATTACAGCTATTTAAACGCTGCTTATAATAATGATGTAAACAACGATTGGGACAGCAGCGGTTGCATGTACAGTATAAAACGAAAACTGGGCTACCGGTTTGTTTTACGAAAAGCAATCTTGCCTGCGAAGTTAAAAAAAACTGATAGAGTAAATATAGATTTTACTCTGGAAAATTTGGGGTACGCTTCTCTTTACAACCCCCGGCCGGTAAAAATTATTTTAAGAAATACAAAAACACAAAAAGAATTTATTGTAACATTAAAAGCAAATCCGCAATTTTGGTTTAGTGGCACTCATCAAATAAAAGAAACAATAAAATTGCCCGCAGGCATAAACCCCGGCAGCTACCAAATGTTTTTATTTTTACCTGATGCAAACGTTTTACTAAGCAACCAAACAGAATATAGCGTAGTATTGGCTAATGAAAATATGTTGGAAAAAACTACAGGCTATAATTACCTGCAACATATTATTAGCGTAAAATAAATTTCAAACAAAATTGTGGATTATGTTTTTCAATAAAAAAATATTCAGTAAAATTTTATTTATTGCAGCAGTTATTATGGTGTGGGCTGCCTGTTCTAAATCAAAAACAACCAGCCCGCCAGTGCCGCCAGATACAAAAAATACTGTTACTTATACAGAAAGCACAGAAGATTTTGCTAATCCTGAAAGAGGATTTTATAAATTTACTGAAACAAAGGCAAGCGCTTATACAGCATTAATACAATCGCAATTAGTTTTGTGGCGTGGCTTAACTACAGCCAATGGCGGTAATTACCAGGTGTACAGCACCATAGTGTACCGTAATTTTATAATGGATATTTTTAAAAATGCACCACTGTCGGCTGCTTTTTTGCAATCTGTAAAAAACGATTTTGATATTGCCCGTGCAGCAGGGGTAAAATTAATTCCACGATTTGTTTATACTACCACCGTAACATCGGGCAGTTGCCCCGAACAATTTATTTGTACACCTTATGGCGACGCACCAAAAACTATTGTGTTGCAACACCTGGCACAATTAAAACCGGTGTTAACAGATGCTGCTGATGTAATTGCGGTGGTGCAAATGGGATTGATTGGTATGTGGGGCGAAAATTATTATACCGATTATTTTGGAGATGCTTCGCAAAACGGTCAGGGAAAATTATTGGATAATAACTGGCTCGACAGGAATGAAGTGATAACAGCATTACTTGATGCAGTGCCAAAAGACAGGATGATACAGGTTCGGTTTCCACAAATAAAACAACGGTTTGTGTATGGTGTTAATGCTGCAGTAAATGCACTGGCCATTACGGAATCAGAAGCATTCAGCGCTTCGGATAAAGCCAGGATAGGTTTTCATAACGATTGTTTTTTAGCAGGCACAGATGATTATGGCACTTATATGGATTATGGTAATTCTTCCACTCCAAGGCAGCCTGCCAACACCGTATTAAGAAATTTTACAAAAGCAGATAGCAAGTATGTTGCTGTGGGTGGCGAAACTTGTGATGATGCTTACAGTCCGCAAAACGATTGCGAACCTGCAGGCATGGCCGAAACAGAAATGGCGGCTTACCATTACAGCTATTTAAACTGTGCTTACAACAATGCAGTAAACAACGACTGGCAAACTAATGGTTGTATGCTTAACATCCGAAAAAAATTGGGCTATCGTTTTGTGCTGAAAGAATTTGTTTATCCAAAAGAAATTACTGCAGGAAGCAGTATGGCATTTACACTTACTGTAAATAATATTGGCTATGCATCACCTTTTAATGAAAGGCCCGTTAAATTAATTTTAAAAAATAAAACAAACGGTCAGGAAGTTCAATATACATTAAGCACCGACATTCGTAAATGGTTTAGCGGCACTGCAAAAATAGAAACAGCAATAGCAACCGGCACATCTTTAACTGCAGGTGTGTATGATATGTATTTATTTATGCCCGATAAATATTCTTCCATTGCAGCAAAACCCGAATATGCCATCCGCCTTGCTAATACCGATTTATGGGATGCAGTAACAGGATATAATAAACTGCAGGCAACTGTTACAGTAAAGTAATACGAACTAGAGATTGAAAGAATGCTGTCAGCCTGAGCTTGTCGAAGGCGGGTTGACTATCGCACCGGTTTCGACAAGCTGCTAATGACACAATATGAAAGACACTTACTTTCAAATTATTAGACTGTCAGCTTGAGCTTGTCGATCAAAGCCGCGGCTGCGCAATGCGGAGATGGTGGCGGGCGCGATGCGATCCTCTATCTCGAACTTCGCGGGCACCTGCGTGCCGGTTTCCTGGTACCCGCCGTAGATCATGCGCGGCGCGGCCACCGCAGCCTGCACGTCCATGCCGAAGTCGACGAGATTTACCACGACCTGGGCGAGACGCTGCCAAATGCCGTCCGAGCCCGGCGTGCCGATCGCGAGCCAGGGCTGGCCATCCTTCAGCACGATCAGCGGCGACTGGTTCGATCGCGGTCGGCGACCCGGCGCGAGCTTCGAGGGGCTGTCGGGCTCGGTGTGCAGGTGCCTCAACTGGTTGCTGAACAGCACGCCGGTGTCCGCGGCCACGACCCCGGAGCCATACCAGGCACCGAGCGTCTGCGTCAGCGCGACCATGTTGCCCGCCGCATCCACCACGGTCAGGTGCGTGGTACTGGATTTCTCCACCTTGCCATCGGGCGCTCCCGCAGGCGCGAGCGCCGTACCGGAGGGCGGCGGTACCACCGGCATCGTGCGGCCCGGCACGATCAGTTTGCGCCGCTCGGCCGCGTAATCCCGGCTGATCAGCCGCGCGAGCGGAATCGCGACGAATTCGGGATCGGCGACGTAACGGTTCCGGTCGGCAATCGCCAGACGTTGAACCTCCCCGATCAGATGCAGGTAGTCGGCGGT